>NZ_JAODYT010000074.1:0-19263 GCF_029834875.1 Pseudomonas sp. GD04158
CCATCGGCCGCGCCGGCAGTGGCCAGCAGGATATCCAGCGCGCCCTGCCCCGCTTGATCCTGGCCGCGGCCGAATGCGCCGAGCCGGTCAGCGAAACCCGCCATGAAGCTCGCCCGCTGGAGCTGGGCGAGAAGGTCGCCCACAGCCTGCCGCGCATCGAGGATCTCGGCCCGGTGGCCGTGGACCCGGCGCAGATTCCCATGGCCGAGGCCGAGTTCATTCTCTCCGGCGGCAACGGCGTGAAGGACTGGGAGCTGTTCCACCAGGCCGCCGTCGCCCTCGGCGCCACCGAAGGTGCCTCGCGCGTGGCGGTGGACGACGGCTTCATGCCGCGTAACCGCCAGGTGGGCGCCACCGGTACCTGGGTCACCGCCCGCGTCTACCTGGCGGTCGGCATCTCCGGCGCCATCCAGCACCTGCAGGGCATCGGCGCCTGCGACAAGGTGGTGGCGGTGAACATGGATCCCGGCTGCGACATGATCAAGCGTGCCGACCTCTCGGTGATCGGCGACTCGGCGGCGATCCTGCGCGCGCTGATGGAACGCGTCGCCGCCTGGCGCCAGGAAGGAAAACGTGATGCGGCGTAGCCCGGATGAAATCCGGGTTCACCACCAGCTTTCCCGGATTGCATCCGGGCTACGGGGACACCATGACTGATCTGAATATCGTCGCCCTGGTCTCGGTCGGCGCCCACCCGACCTCCGGCCGCTCGCGCCGCGCCGAACAGGACGCCCGCGCGGTGGAGCTCGGCCTGCGCCTGGCCGGGCAGAATCTGCAACTGCTGCATGCCGGCGACCCACAGGCCGACGCGCTGCGCGGCTACCTGGGCATGGGCCTGGAACAGCTCGACGTGCTGGAGCAACCCGAAGGCGCCGACGCCCTGCCGCTGCTGGTGGACTATCTGCAAGGCAGCCGTACGCAGCTGGTACTCACCGGCAGCCAGGCGGAAACCGGCGAAGGCTCGGGCATGCTGCCGTTCCTGCTGGCCGAGCGCCTGGGCTGGCCGATGGTGGTCGGTCTGGCCGAGGTGGAGAAAGTGGAGAATGGCGTGGCCCAGGTGCTGCAGGCGCTGCCGCGTGGCCAGCGCCGTCGCCTCAAGGTGCGTCTGCCCTGCGTGGCCAGTGTCGACAATGCCGCCCCGGTGGCGCGCCAGAGCGCCTTCGGCCCGGCCCGCCGCGGGCAGATCGAAGCCCACGAGGTGACGGTGGTGGATGACCCGCTGCTGGCCGAGGCCAGCCTGCAACCGGCCAAGCCGCGGCCCAAGCGCCTGAAGGTGATCAAGGCCAAGACCGGCGCGGAACGCATGAAGGCCGCCACGGCCAAGGCCAGTGGTGGCGGCGGTCAGGTGCTCAAGGATGTCTCGCCACAGGACGGCGCGGAGGCTATCTTCAAACTACTTATCGAGGAAGGCGTCTTACGCTGACGCCCCAAGCCCAGGAGCCACGACCATGATGCACGCCGATCTGATCGACCAGGAAGACTTCCGCGAGCGCCTGATCGCGCTGGGCCTGAGCATTCCGGCGGGGGCCTCGCCGGAGCAGGCCTGCGAACTGGCCGTCAGCGGTCTCAGCCCGGAGCGTGCCGTGGCCCTGCGCCACCTGGTGGAGGAACTGCTCGGCGGCAGCGCCACCCTGCTGCCCAACGTGCGCGAAGCCATCAGCCGGCATCTGCTGCCGGCGCTGGTGCCGAAGCCGGCCTGATACTCCTCGGTGCGCACGGCGCACCCTACGGACGGGCGCCACTGGGTGGGGTGCGCTGTGCGCGCCAATCTTCTACAGAGCCGTAGGGGGGCGAAGCCCACCCTACACCTGATGCAGACGGCTTTAGCCGCGACCCAAATACAACGGGGCGCCACTGGCGCCCCGTTTTCATTGCGGCTCGATTCAGATGCGCACGCTGGCGAAGGTCGATTCGCCCTGGGCGCGATTGAGCGCCAGCACGGCACTGGAGTTGATCTGCTGCTCGGGAATCGGCAGCAGCACCACCAGGTTGTGGCCCTGCTGACCGGCGCGCTCGTCGCGCGGCGGAATGCCGAAATACTCGCGGTAGCACTTGGAGAAGTGCGGGGTGGAGACGAAGCCGCACACCGACGCCACCTCGATGATCGACATGCTGGTCTGCTTGAGCAGCTGGCGGGCGCGGATCAGGCGCAGCTTGAGGTAGTAGCGCGACGGCGAGCAGTGCAGGTACTTCTGGAACAGACGCTCGAGCTGGCGGCGGGAAATGTCGACGAAGCAGGCCAGCTCGTCGAGGTCGATCGGCTCCTCGAGGTTGGCCTCCATCAGCGCGACGATTTCCTGCAGCTTCGGCTGGTTGCTGCCGAGCATGTGCTTGAGCGGCACGCGCTGGTGATCCTGCTCGTTGCGAATGCGCTCGTAGATGAACATCTCGGAGATGCCGGCGGCCAGTTCGCGACCGTGCTGCTGGCCGATCAGGTGCAGCATCATGTCCATCGGTGCGGTGCCGCCGGAGGAGGTGTGGCGGTTGCGGTCGATGGAGAACAGCCGAGTGGTGATGGCGGCGCGCGGGAAGGCTTCCTGCATCGAGGCCAGACACTCCCAGTGCACGCTGCAATCGTAGCCGTCGAGCAGACCGGCCTTGGCCAGCGCCCAGCTGCCGGTGCACACCGCGCCGAGCTGACGGCCCTGGCGCGCCTGCAGCTGCAGCCAGCTGACGTGCTCGCGCTTGACGCTGTGCTGGATGTCGACGCCACCGCAGACGATTACCGCATCCAGCGCCGGCGCGCTGTGCATGGCGGCATCCGGGGTGATCTGCAGACCATCGCTGGCGCTGACCGGGAGGCCGTCGTGCGTGAGGGTGTGCCAGCGATACAGCTCCTTGCCGGAGAGCTGGTTGGCCATGCGCAGGGGCTCCACCGCCGACGCGAGGGAAATCAGGGTGAAGTTGTCCAGAAGCAGAAAGCCGATGGACTGGGCGACACGGTTCTGGGGTTGCGCCCCTTGAGTGAACTGCGACATCGATGAAACCCTCACGCTAAGCACGGTATGAGCCCAACTTCGAAGTGGGCCTCGGTTTTATTCTGGCTCTGGTTCAAGGGAACCAGATGGCTATCCATACCCAGGCAAAGGTCATGCCTAAATTGATCGCGCGTTCAATAAAAGCGCATCCCTCGCCGAGCAGCGCACCAGACAGGTCTTCCCTGAGCGACGACAGAGCCGACCGGGTCCTCTCCAGACCGCATGCCAGTGGGGCCCTGAGCATTTCGGTAGCACTGTCCGCGGGCGGTGCTACATACCCGTTGCCCGGCAGTAACGGATGGATGGTAACGATCATGACCCATCAGTCACGACTCGTGCTAGCGACACTCGTCGCCTTCGCACCAAAACCTCGCAGATCGCGTCCTGTGCCGGGCTTTCTGCACCAGCAGGGATCAACGCCGCGGCGTTGTTCGTCAGCCCAAGGCTCGCGAGATGCCTGGCTGGATCAGCCGATTCAATGATCAAGTTTTCACCACCTCGACCACGTCTGAAATCGACTCGCGCATATCCAATTGCGTCGTTTTGCTCCGTGCCGGCCACGTCTTTTTCTGGCATGTCGAGGTCGCTTCTCATTCACGGAGCGGCCCGCCTCTTGCTGTGAAATAGCCATTCGCCATTCCCTGGATCTTCCATCCGGCTCCGGCCGCCCGAACAGAGGCATTCCATGAACGGACTTTCTCGTTGGCTGCTCGCTTCTACCCTTGCCTCCTGCGCCACGTTGCAGGCGGCCGAATCGGAACGCTGCGAACTGGTACGCCTGAGCGACGTCGGCTGGACCGACATCACCATGACCACCACGGTGGCGCGCCTGGTGATGAGCGAAATCGGCTACCGCACGCAGGTCAGACGCCTGACGTTACCCGACACCTACCGCGGCCTGTCCGAAGGCCACCTGGACGTGTTTCTCGGCAACTGGATGCCGGCACAGGCCGAACTGGTCCAACCCCTCCTGGACAGCGGCAGAATCGAGAAGCTGAACACCAATCTGCCGACGGTGCGCTACACCCTGGCGGTGCTGACGCCGGGCTACGAGGCCGGGCTGAAGGACTTCGCCGACATCCAGCGTTACAAGAACGAACTCGGCGGGCAGATCTTCGGTATCGAACCGGGCAACGAAGGCAACGAAATGCTCAAGGGCATGATCCGCGACAACACCTTCGGTCTGGGGGGCTTCAGCCTGGTGGAGACCAGTGAGAGCGGCATGCTCAATCACGTCGAACGCGCCCAGCGGCTGGGCAAGTGGGCCGTGTTCCTGGGCTGGGAACCGCACCCGATGAACGAGCGTCTGAAGATGAACTATCTGTCCGGCGGTGACGATTATTTCGGCCCCAACTATGGCGCGGCACAGGTCAACACGGTGGCGCGAGGCAACTTCAGCCAGCAATGCCCCAACCTGGCCCGGCTGTTTCGCAACATGACCTTCACCATCACGGCGGAGAACCAGCTGATGAGCGCCGTGCTGGAGGGCAATACCAACCGCCGCCGCGTGGCCAAGCGCTGGATCGAAGACAACCCGCAGATGATCGCGGCCTGGCTCAAGGGCGTGACCCGCTACCAGGGCGGCCCCATCGACAGAGCCTTCGACATGCCGCTGGCAGCGAACAACTGAGAACCATGGCGGAAAGCCAGGAAAAGACGGCAACGATGGCAGAACCCGCAGAAACTTCGAAGCGCCGATGCGTTGCTCGCTCGCCTCGGCGAACACCCCGTCCAGGCCGGCCCGTCAACCCGACCGTGACCGCACGGTCATCTTGCGCCCAGCGCTACCTTTTCGGCGCCTTTCGGCACATCCCGACCCGTCCTTGTAAATTTTTTTCAACATCGCCACAGCCCCCGCGGCATGCCGCCTGCGCCTCGCTTGGCGAGCCGCGAAGCAAGCCCGGCGCGGCTTTGAGCCTTGGCCAAGGGGCAAAAAAGTCTGTTAAGGTTTTTAAAGCGCGTTCTCGATATCCCTTTCCGTCAGCTGCGACAGGGCCCGCTCGAAACGACAAAACGAGCAGCCCGGCCAAGGCCGGAAAGAGGGGAGAACAAGCGGCGTGACGAGGCATGTCGTCGCCCAGCACGTCAGGGTCGCAAACCGATAATTGCGCAGACCCCAAGACTATATCGTTGAGTCAGCCGACAACGTCGCTGCCGCGCTCACCAGAGGCGGCAGACCGGGGCCCACCGCCCCGGACCGAAGAACATATAAGCGCTGGCCCACCTTCGAATCGGGCGCCAGCCCAACAAGAAATTTCGGATGTACGCATGCTCCAGGAAGGAGCATGAAATCCCAAGGGAATGGGCTTCGAAACACTGCCAGAGGGTTCGGAAAGCGGTTTGCAGCACGGCAAGGCCAAGGTCACTCACCAGGGAAATCGACAACGCAGCGAGCAGGCTCGGCCTCGGGTCGCGTGCGTTGCAGCGTGCCCGAGTGTCTCAGTCCCTGCCTGCCGCCAGGCCCCTTCCAACCCCCGACATTCAGCAAACACCCACACAGGTATCAGAGGCCTGACGCAGCTGTTCTACGCTTCGACGATGCGTACCCGGCCGTGTCAGCGCGAACTGGATATCGATTGAAGGGGAAACGTCCCATGCAGTCTGGAAAGATCGTGGTCGAACACCTGTACAAGGTTTTCGGCCCCAACCCACAAGAAGCCATCGACCTGCTCAAGGAAGGCTGGAGCAAGGAGCGGATTCTTGCCGAGAAAGGCGCCGTGATCGGCGTGAGCGATGTGTCGTTCAGCGTCGAGGAGGGCGAGATCTTCGTTCTCATGGGCTTGTCCGGTTCCGGCAAGTCCACCCTGATCCGTCTGATCAACCGCCTGGTCGAACCCAGCGCCGGCGACGTCTACATCGACGGACAGAACGTGGCCAAGCTGCCGCAATCGCAACTGATCGACCTGCGTCGCCGTGACATGAGCATGGTCTTCCAGTCCTTTGCCCTGATGCCTTCGCGCAGCGTGCTGGACAACGCCGCGTTCGGCCTGGAAGTGGCCGGCGTCGGCCGCAAGGAGCGCGAGAAGCGCGCCATGGAAGTACTCAAGCAGGTCGGCCTGGATACCTTCGCCCACAAGTATCCGCACGAGCTGTCCGGCGGCATGCAGCAGCGCGTCGGCCTGGCCCGCGCACTGACGGTGAACCCGTCGATGATCATCATGGACGAGGCCTTCTCCGCCCTCGATCCGCTCAAGCGCCGCGAGATGCAGGACGTGCTGCTGGAGCTGCAGAAGACCCACCGCCGCACCATCATCTTCGTCTCCCACGACATCGAGGAAGCCATGCGCATCGGTACCCGCATCGGCATCATGGAAGGCGGCAGGCTGATCCAGGTCGGCACCCCGCAGGAGCTGATCGAGAAGCCGGCCAACGAGTACGTGCGCAACTTCTTCGACACCGTGGACACCAGCCGCTACCTCACCGCCGGCCAGCTCAAGGCCGACAGCGTGCCCACCTACGTGCACAACGGCAGGGCGCCGGACGCAGCGAAGATCTGCAAGGAGCTGCAGGCGCTGGACAAGCACTACGCCTTCATCGTCGACGAGGACAACCATTTCCAGGGCTCCATCAGCCTGGAGAAGATCGCCCTGATGGTCGACGGCGACGAGCCCAGACCTCTTGAAGCCAACGTCCTCAAGCAGGTGGTGCCGGTGCCGGAAGACATGCCGCTGGAAGACGTCATCAGTCGCCTGGTGGACAACGAGGGGCCGATTCCGGTGGTCGATGCCGAAGGTCATTACTGCGGTGCCATCAGCAAGGGCCGTCTGCTGACCCGCCTGCAGGGGGAATCCCATGAGTGACAAGAAACTCGACCTGGGCAGCTGGGTCAACGACGTGGTCCAGCACCTGCTGGACAACTACAGCGGCGCCTTCGACAGCATCGGCAAGCTGGTCAGCGGCTTCTCCGAGGGTATCGAGAACCTGCTGATGCTGCCGCCGGCCTGGCTGCTCATCGCCATCTTCGTCGGCCTCGGCCTGTGGCGCATCGGCATGCGCTTCGCGATCTTCACCGCGGTGGCCTTCATCCTCATCGTCATGACCGGCTTCTGGGAGCAGACCGTGGTCACCCTCGGCCTGACCTTCTCCTCCACCCTGATCAGTCTGTTGCTGGGCATCCCGCTGGGCATCTGGGCAGCCAAGAGCGAGCGCGTGGCCACCATCATCCGGCCGGTGCTCGACTTCATGCAGACCATGCCGGCCTTCGTCTACCTGATCCCGGCGGCCATGCTGTTCGGTCTCGGCCGCGTCCCCGGCATCATCGCCACGGTGATCTTCGCCATGCCGCCGGCCGTGCGTCTGACCAGCCTGGGGATTCGCCAGGTGAACAAGGAAATCGTCGAGGCGGGCCAGTCCTTCGGCTGCACCAGCCGCCAGCTGCTGTTCAAGGTGCAGCTGCCCAACGCCATGCCGTCGATCATGGCCGGGGTCAACCAGACCATCATGATGGCCCTGTCGATGGTGATCATCGCCTCGATGGTGGGCGCCGGCGGCCTGGGCAACGATGTGCTGGCGAGCATCCAACGTCTGGACATCGGGCTAGGCTTCGAGAGTGGCATGGCCGTGGTGCTGCTGGCGATCATCCTCGACCGCATCACCGAGAGTTTCGGCACCAAGCAGACCGCCAAGCGTGGCGTGTTCGCCTGGTTCAGCGGCAAGCTGCAGCGCCAGTCCTCCTAATCCGTTTCACTTCACAGGGAACCGCAGATGAAAACGATCAAGACCACCGCCGCCTTCGGTCTGCTGGCCTGCCTGCTGATGCAGGGCGCCATGGCCGCCGAGCCGGCCAGCTGCAAGCAGGTGCGCTTCGCCGAAATCGGCTGGGCCGATATCGCCGCCACCACTGGCGTGGCCATGACCCTGGTCGAAGGCCTGGGTTATCAGCCGCGCAAGATCATGGCCTCGGTTCCCATCGCCTTCACCGGGGTGAAGAACGGCCAGGTCGATGCCTTCCTCGGCTACTGGGCGCCCTCGATGGACGCGGTGATCGAGCCGTTCCTCAAGGACGGCGGCGTCAAGGTCCTGGAGAAACCCAACCTCGAAGGCGCCAAGTACACCCTGGCGGTGCCCACCTATGCCGCCGAGGCCGGTCTGAAGAGCTTCCAGGACATCGCCAAGTTCAAGGATCAGCTGGGCGGCAAGATCTACGGCATCGAGCCCGGCAATGACGGCAACCTGCTGATCGAAGGCATGATCAAGAGCGATCAGTTCGGCCTCGGCAGCTTCCGCATGATCGAGTCCAGCGAAGCCGGCATGCTGGTGCAGGTATCGCGCGCCATCAAGAAGAAGGAGCCGGTGGTGTTCCTCGGCTGGGCGCCGCACCCGATGAACACTCAGCACGACATCACCTACCTGTCCGGTGGCGACGACGTGTTCGGCCCCGACTATGGCGCAGCCAAGGTCTACACCGTGGTGCCGCCGGATTACGAAGCGCGCTGCGCCAACGTCGGCAAGCTGCTGAACAACCTGCAGTTCACCGTCGAGATCGAAAGCCAGCTGATGGAAAAGGTGCTGGAGAAGGAAAACCCGCAGAACGTCGCCAAGGAGTGGATCAAGGCCAACCCGGCGATCCTCGACCAGTGGCTGAGCGGCGTTACCACCTTCGACGGACAGGACGGCGTCGCCGCCGTGAAGAAACACGTCGGGCTGTAACCGGCCACGACCCGATTCGGGCTCGCAAGAGCCCGGAAACCTCCTCGCTGAACCTTAGCGGCCGATTTGGCCGTGACGGGGGAGGTTATGCCCGCGAACCGGCAACCTGCTGCGCAACACGGTTCGCAAGGCCCGCAATGAGAACGAGCCAGTCAACGATTTTGCAACTGCCACTCAACTGACGGAGCACCAAAACATGCGCGTATTCAAACACCTCTGCCTTGGCGCTGCCGCCCTGGCCATCGGCATGGGCAGCGCCCTGGCCGCCGACAAACCCACCTTGAAGATCGGCTACGTCAACGGCTGGGACGACAGCGTCGCCGTCACCCACGTCGCCGGTGAAATCCTGCAAAGCAAACTCGGCTACACGGTCGAACTGAAGCCGGTCGAACCCGCCATCATGTGGCAGGGCGTGGCCCGCGGCGACCTGGACGCCACCCTCTCCGCCTGGCTGCCGGCCACCCATGGCGAGTACTACGAGAAGCTCAAGGACAAGGTGGAAGTGCTTGGCACCAACTACTCCGGCGCCAAGATCGGCCTGATCGTGCCGGATTACGTCGAAGCCAAGACCATCGAAGACCTGGAGAAGTACGCCAAGGACTTCGACGGCAAGATCACCGGCATCGACGCCGGCGCTGGCGTGATGCGCCGCACCGAAGACGCCATCAAGGAATACAACCTGGCCAGCATCAAGCTGATGCCCAGCTCCGGCCCGGCCATGGCCACCGCCCTGACCCGTGCCGAGAAGGCGCAGAAGCCGATCGTGGTCACCGGCTGGATCCCGCACTGGATGTTCGCCAAGTGGAAGCTGCGCTTCCTCGAAGACCCGAAGAAGGTCTACGGCGATGACGAACGCGTCGACACCGTGGCCAACCCGGAACTCAAGGGCAAGGCGGCCGATGCCGCGGCCTTCCTCGCCAAGCTGTCCTGGAGCGGCGAAGAAGTCGGTGCGGTGATGCTGGCCATCCGCGAAGGCGCCAAGCCGGAGCAGGCTGCCAAGGACTGGATCGCCGCCAACCCGGAGCGCGTCGACAGCTGGCTGAAGTAACGCCGCCCCGGTAACGCGACAAAGCGGGCTGCGGCCCGCTTTGTCGTTTCCGCAGCCACGGGTACCCGATAAGCCCGTGCGCACGGCAAAGGTGGCCCGCGACTCCCTCTCCCGCCTCCCTTGATTGATCGAACGATCAAAATCCGCCTAGACTCCGGCGCAACTTTCCTCGCTGGAGATCCCCATGCCCAAGGTCGGCATGCAGCCCATTCGCCGTTCGCAACTGATCGCCGCCACCCTGGAAGCCGTCGACCAGGTCGGCATGGCCGATGCCAGCATTGCCTATATCGCCCGCCTGGCCGGGGTGTCGAACGGCATCATCAGCCATTATTTCAACGACAAGAACGGGCTGCTCGAGGCGACCATGCGCCACCTGATGCAGGCGCTCAGCGCCGCGGTGGGCAAGCGTCGTCGTGCATTGGACGAAGACAGCCCGCGCGCCCACCTGCGCGCGATGATCGACGGCAACTTCGACGACAGCCAGGTCAGCGGGCCGGCGATGAAGACCTGGCTGGCGTTCTGGGCCAGCAGCATGCACCAGCCGGCCCTGCGCCGCCTGCAGCGGGTCAACGACCACCGCCTCTATTCCAACCTGTGCGGCCAGTTCCGCCGGGTTTTGCCGCAGGACCAGGCCCGCTTCGCCGCCCGCGGCCTGGCCTCGCTGATCGACGGCCTGTGGCTGCGCGGTGCGCTTTCCGGCGAAGCCTTCGACACCGAACAGGCACGCCGCATCGCCTACGACTACCTCGACCTGCAGTTGAACAAAGCCCGCTAGCCTGTGGCGAAGGCGCGTCGGGGGCGGCGGTCCACTTTGGGTTTGATGGGCTGAAGCCCACCCTACAGCCCACCCAGGCCAATCCACGGGCTGCGGGCAACGCTCCGTAGGGTGCGCTGTGCGCACCAGCCTCCCCCCAAATCCCCCAGCACACTCCCGCACAGAAGGTGCGCGACCTCGCGACATCCTGCAGACGACTGGCGCCCGCCATGTCGCTTTTGGTCACGCCGGGTCGCTTTTATTGATTGATCGTTCAATCTAAATAAAATAGGCTGTTTTCTAGCCAATCATTCGCGCCAGAGGACAGCCCATGCCCCGTTTCGCCGAACAGCAGCTCTACATCGGTGGCCAGTACGTCGCCGCCAGCAGCGGCCAGACCTTCGACAGCATCAACCCGGCCACCGGTGAAGTGCTGGCCAAGGTGCAGCGCGCCAGCCAGGCCGATGTCGACCGCGCAGTGGCCAGCGCTGCCGAGGGGCAGAAGGTGTGGGCGGCGATGACCGCCATGCAGCGCTCGCGCATCCTGCGCCGCGCCGTGGACATCCTGCGCGAGCGCAACGACGAGCTGGCCGAGCTGGAAACCCTCGACACCGGCAAGCCGCTTTCCGAAACCCGCTACGTCGACATCGTCACCGGCGCCGACGTGCTGGAGTACTACGCCGGCCTGATCCCGGCCATTGAGGGCGAGCAGATCCCCCTGCGCGAATCCTCCTTCGTCTACACCCGCCGCGAACCGCTGGGCGTGGTCGCCGGTATCGGCGCGTGGAACTACCCGATCCAGATCGCCCTGTGGAAATCCGCCCCGGCCCTGGCCGCCGGCAACGCGATGATCTTCAAGCCCAGCGAAGTGACCTCGCTGACCGCGCTGAAACTGGCCGAGATCTACACCGAGGCCGGTCTGCCCGCCGGCGTGTTCAACGTGCTCACCGGCAGCGGCCGCGAAGTCGGCCAGTGGCTGACCGAACATCCGGGCATCGAGAAGGTGTCCTTCACCGGCGGCACCGTCACCGGCAAGAAGGTGATGGCCAGCGCCTCCAGCTCCAGCCTCAAGGAAGTGACCATGGAGCTGGGCGGCAAGTCGCCGCTGATCGTGTTCGAAGACGCCGACCTCGACCGCGCCGCCGATATCGCGGTGATGGCCAACTTCTACAGCTCCGGCCAGGTGTGCACCAACGGCACCCGCGTGTTCGTGCCGCGCATGCTGCAGGCGCGCTTCGAGGCCAAGGTGCTGGAGCGGGTCAAGCGCATCCGCCTCGGCGATCCGCTGGATGACACCACCAACTTCGGCCCGCTGGTCAGCTACGCGCACATGGAGAGCGTGCTCGGCTACATCGAGAAAGGCCGCAGCGAGGGTGCACGCCTGCTGATCGGCGGCGCGCGCGTCAGCGACGGCGATTACGCCAAGGGCGCCTACGTCGCCCCCACCGTGTTCACCGATTGCCGGGACGACATGACCATCGTGCGCGAGGAAATCTTCGGCCCGGTGATGAGCATCCTCATCTACGACAGCGAAGAGGAAGTAATCCGCCGCGCCAACGATACCGACTACGGCCTCGCCGCCGGCGTGGTGACCCGCGACCTGAACCGCGCGCACCGGGTGATCCACAAGCTGGAAGCCGGCATCTGCTGGATCAACACCTGGGGCGAATCGCCGGCCGAAATGCCGGTGGGCGGCTACAAGCAATCCGGCGTCGGCCGCGAGAACGGCCTGGTCACCCTCGGCCATTACACCCGCATCAAGTCGGTGCAGGTCGAGCTGGGCGGCTACAGCTCGGTGTTCTGACCGAACAGCCCGTAGCCCGGATGCAATCCGGGTGCTGCCCGACACTTTCCCGGATCGCATCCGGGCTACAGGAGCGCCCATGTCGCACGAATTCGATTACATCATCATCGGCGCCGGTTCGGCCGGTAACGTCCTGGCCACCCGCCTGACCGAAGACGCCGACGTCAGCGTGCTGCTGCTGGAAGCCGGCGGCCCCGACTATCGCCTGGATTTCCGCACCCAGATGCCCGCCGCCCTGGCCTTTCCGCTGCAGGGCCGGCGCTACAACTGGGCCTACGAGACCGACCCCGAGCCGCACATGAACAACCGCCGCATGGAGTGCGGACGCGGCAAGGGCCTGGGCGGCTCCTCACTGATCAACGGCATGTGCTACATCCGCGGCAATGCCCTGGACTTCGACAACTGGGCCAAGGCCAAGGGCCTGGAAGACTGGACCTACCACGACTGCCTGCCCTACTTCCGCAAGGCGGAAAGCCGCGACATCGGCCCCAACGACTACCACGGCGGCGACGGCCCGGTCAGCGTGACCACGCCCAAGGCCGGCAACAACCCGCTGTTCCACGCCATGGTCGAGGCCGGCGTGCAGGCCGGCTACCCGCGTACCGATGACCTCAACGGCTACCAGCAGGAAGGCTTCGGCCCGATGGACCGCACCGTCACCCCGCAGGGCCGCCGCGCCAGCACCGCGCGGGGCTACCTGGACCAGGCTCGGGCGCGCCCCAACCTGACCATCGTCACCCATGCCACCACCGACCGCATCCTGTTCGACGGCAAGCGCGCCAGCGGCGTCAGCTACCTGATCGGCAACGCCAACGAGCCCACCATTGCCCGTGCTCGTCGCGAAGTGCTGCTGTGCGCCGGCGCCATCGCCTCGCCGCAGATCCTGCAGCGCTCCGGCGTCGGCCCCGCCGCACTGCTGCGCGAGCTGGACATCGCCCTGGTGCACGAGCTGCCCGGCGTCGGCCAGAACCTGCAGGACCACCTGGAGATGTACCTGCAGTACGCCTGCACCCAGCCAGTGTCGCTGTACCCGGCACTCAAGCTGCTCAACCAGCCGGGCATCGGTGCGCAGTGGCTGTTCACCGGCAACGGCATCGGCGCCAGCAACCAGTTCGAGGCCGGCGGCTTCATCCGCACCCGTCCGGAGTTCGCCTGGCCCAACATCCAGTTCCACTTCCTGCCGGTGGCGATCAACTACAACGGCAGCAACGCGGTGAACGAGCACGGCTTCCAGGCCCACGTCGGCTCCATGCGCTCGCCCAGCCGCGGGCGCATCCAGCTCAAGTCGAAAGACCCGCGCCAGCACCCGAGCATCCTGTTCAACTACATGAGTCATGAGCAGGACTGGCAGGAGTTCCGCGACGCCATCCGCATCACCCGCGAGATCATGGCGCAGCCGGCGCTCGACCCCTACCGCGGCCGCGAGATCAGCCCCGGTATCGACTGCCAGAGCGACGCCGAACTGGATGCCTTCATCCGCGAACATGCGGAAACCGCCTTCCATCCGTCCTGCTCGTGCAAGATGGGCGAGGACGACATGGCGGTGGTCGACGGCCAGGGCCGCGTGCACGGCGTGCAGGGGCTGCGCGTGGTGGACGCCTCGATCATGCCGGAGATCATCACCGGCAACCTCAACGCCACCACCATCATGATGGCCGAGAAGATCGCCGACCGGATTCGCGGCCGTCAGCCGCTGCCGCGCAGCAACGCACCCTACTTCGTCGCCGGCGAGCGGCCGGTGCGCGGCCAACCGCAGCGCGCGGTATCGGCGGCCTGAGATGGCAGCGAGGGCCCAAGGCCTTTTGGCCAAGCGATTCGCTCCTGCCGGTCAGAGGCCCGTGTAGGAGCGAATTTATTCGCGTCAGCGCCGTCGAAGGAGAGCACTTCCCGCGATAATGGCGGAGCGGCCACAGCCGCCACTCACTGCCGGACGCCTCATGCAATCCACAGTCAGCCAACTCGACCCACGCACCGCCCGCCTGCTGCCCTGGATAGTCGCCATCGCCTTCTTCATGCAGACGCTGGACGGCACCATCCTCAACACCGCCCTGCCGAGCATGGCCGCCGACCTGGCCGAAGACCCGCTGCGCATGCAGTCGGTGGTGATCGCCTACATGCTCACCGTGGCCCTGCTGATTCCCGCCTCGGGCTGGATCGCCGACCGCTTCGGCACGCGGCGCATCTTCTTCGGCGCCATCGCCCTGTTCAGCCTGGGATCGCTGCTGTGCGCCCTGTCCACCTCCCTGCCGATGCTGGTAGGCGCACGCATTGTGCAGGGGCTTGGCGGCGCACTGATGATGCCGGTCGGGCGTCTGGTGGTGCTGCGCGCCTATCCGCGCTCGGAGCTGGTGCGGATCATGAGCTTCATCACCCTGCCCGGTCTGCTCGGCCCGCTGATCGGCCCGAGCCTGGGTGGCTGGCTGGTGGTGGTCGCCAGCTGGCACTGGATCTTCCTGATCAATCTGCCGGTGGGCCTGCTCGGCTGCTGGGCAGCGCTACGGCATATGCCGGATCTGCGCGGGCCGAGCCGCAGCCGCTTCGATACGCCGGGTTTTCTGCTGTTCGGCGCCGCCATGCTGCTGATCACCGTGGCCCTGGAGGGCCTGGGCGAGCTGCACCTGCCGACCATGCGCGTCACCCTTCTGCTGCTCGGCGGCCTGGCCTGCCTGGCCGCCTACTGGCTGCGCGCCGCGCGCATCGAGCAACCGCTGTTCGCGCCCAGGCTGTTTCACACCCGCAGTTTCGCCGTGGGCATCATCGGCAACCTGTTCGCGCGCCTGGGTAGCGGCGCCCTGCCCTTTCTCACGCCCCTGCTGCTGCAGCTGGCGCTGGGCTACTCGCCGGCGCAGGCCGGCATGAGCCTGATTCCCCTGGCGCTGGCCGCCATGGCGGTCAAGCCGCTGGCCAAGCCACTGATCGATCGTCTCGGCTACCGGCGCATCCTCACCAGCAATACCCTGCTGCTCGGCGCGCTGATCGCCAGCCTGGCGCTGGTCGACGGGCAGACCTCGACGCTGCAGCTGATCGTCCAGCTGAGCCTGATCGGCGCCTGCAACTCGCTGCAGTTCACCGCGATGAACACCGTGACCCTGATCGATCTGGACAACCGCGACGCCAGCAGCGGCAACGGCCTGCTGTCGGTGGTGGTGCAACTGGCAATGGGCCTGGGCGTCGCCTCGGCAGCCGCGCTGCTCGGCGGTTTCAGCCGCGAGTTCAGCGGCGACGAGCAGATTCTCCGGGCGTTTCAGGCCACCTATCTGTGCGTCGGCTTGCTGTCGATGCTGGCAGCGGCGATCTTCCTCCAGCTCGACCCGGCCGACGGCCGCCGCGCCAGGCCGCTCGACGTACCACCGGAAGACTAGGCCGGCCTGCTACACTGCCGGCCTGTTTCGCCAGCCCCGAGCCCCAGTCGTGACCACCAACGCCTTCGCCAGTCTGCCCCTGTCCGCCGCCATGCAGGCCAACCTCGCCGCCATCGGCTATGCCGAGATGACGCCGATCCAGGCCGCCAGCCTGCCGCTGATCCTCAAGGGCCGCGACCTGATCGCCCAGGCCAAGACCGGCAGCGGCAAGACCGCGGCCTTCGGCATCGGCCTGCTGCATCCGCTCAACCCGCGCTATTTCGGCTGCCAGGCACTGGTGCTGTGCCCGACCCGCGAACTGGCCGACCAGGTGGCCAAGGAAATCCGCCGCCTGGCCCGCGCCGCCGACAACATCAAGGTGCTGACCCTCTGCGGCGGCGTGCCCTTCGGCCCGCAGATCGGCTCGCTGGAGCACGGCGCCCACGTCATCGTCGGCACCCCGGGGCGGATCCAGGAGCATCTGCGCAAGGGCACGCTCAAGGTCGACGGCCTCAATACCCTGGTGCTCGACGAGGCCGACCGCATGCTCGACATGGGTTTCGTCGACAGCATCAGCGAGATCATCGAACAGACCCCGGCGCGCCGGCAGACCCTGCTGTTCTCCGCCACCTACCCGGCCGGCATCGAGCAGCTCGCCGCGCGCTTTCTGCGCACGCCCGAGCGGGTCGAAGTCGAGGCGCAGCACGATGACGGGCAGATCGAGCAACGCTTTTACGAAATCGCCCCCGCCCAGCGCATGGAGGCGGTCAGCACCCTGCTGCGGCATTTTCGCAAGCAGCCGGTGGTAGCCTTCTGCGCCACCCGCCAGCAGTGCGACGAGCTGGCCGCGCAGCTGGAGGCGGAAAAGATCTCCGCCGCCGCCCTGCACGGTGACCTGGAGCAACGCGACCGCGACCAGATCCTGGCACTGTTCGCCAATCGCAGCCTCAGCGTGCTGGTGGCCACCGACGTGGCCGCACGCGGCCTGGATATCGCCGGCCTGGAGATGGTGATCAACGTCGAGCTGTCGCGCGATGCCGAGGTGCATATCCACCGCATCGGCCGCAGCGGCCGCGCTGGCGAGAAAGGCCTGGCGCTGAGCCTGGTGGCACCGGCCGAGGCCGGCCGGGCCCAGGCCATCGAAGCCCTGCAGGGCAGGGAACTGGCCTGGTACCCGCTGCCGGCGGCCAAGGCAAGCGGCGAGCCGCTGCTGCCGCCGATGCACACGCTGTGCATCGCGGCCGGGCGCAAGGACAAACTGCGCCCCGGCGACATCCTCGGTGCGCTGACCGGCGATGCCGGGCTGCCCGGCAGCCAGGTGGGCAAGATCGCCCTGTTCGATTACCAGGCCTATGTCGCGGTGGAGCGCGACGTGGCACGCCAGGCACTCAAGCGCCTGAGCGAAGGCAAGATCAAGGGGCGCTCGCTGCGCGTGCGTCTACTGTAAGTCGATACGAGGCCTGACGGCCTGCTGCGGGGAGTCGTGCATGCGCAATATCCTGGTGATCGAAGACAGCCCGCTGGTGCTGAAGATTCTCGAACATCTGTTCCGCCAGGAACCGGATCTGCAACCGGTGTTCTGCGCCTCCCTGGGCGAAGCCGAGGTGATGCTGGAAACCTCCGCCGGGCTGTTCTTCGCCGCCATCGCCGACCTGCACCTGCCGGACGCCCCCAACGGCGAGAGCGTCGATCTGGTGATGCGCTATCACCTGCCGTGCATCGTGCTCAGCGGCAGCTACAACGAGCAGCGGCGCGACGATCTGCTGGCCAAGGGCGTGGTCGATTACGTGCTCAAGGAGAGCCAGCACTCCTACGAATACGCCTTCCGCCTGCTGCACCGGCTCGACAGCAACAGCCATATCAAGATCCTGGTCGCCGACGACTCCGACACCACCCGCCACTACATCCGCAACATCCTCACCCCGCACCGCTACCAGGTTCTGGAGGCGCGCGACGGCAAGGAGACCCTGCGCCTGCTCGGCGAGCAGCCGGACATCGACCTGCTGGTGCTGGACCACGCCATGCCCGGCGTCAGCGGCTTCGAACTGGTCAAGCTGCTGCGGCAGAAGCTCAGGCGCAACGATCTGATCATCATCGGCGTATCCGCCGACCCCAAGGGCTCGCTCAGTGCGCAGTTCATCAAGCACGGCGCCGATGACTTCCTGCGCAAGCCGTTCTGCCCCGAGGAGCTCAACTGCCGGGTGATGTCCACCCTCGAGCGCCGCGACCTGCTGCGCGCGCTGAAACAGGCCGCGCAGTTCGACGCGCTGACCGGGCTGAACAACCGCCGCGCCTTCTACGAGCAGGGTCTGCAGCTGCTGCAGCAGGCGCAGCGCGAGGGCCGTGAAGTCAGCGTGGCGATGCTCGACCTCGATCACTTCAAGCAGATCAACGATGGTTTCGGCCATGCCAGCGGCGACAGCGCCCTGGTGGTGTTCGCCCGCGCCCTGTCCGCGACCCTTCCGCAGATGCTGCTGGGCCGCCTGGGCGGCGAGGAATTCGCCCTGCTCAGCCTGGACGAGGCCGACCGGGTAGAGGCCGCACTGGACGAGCTGCGCCACCAGTGCGCGGCCCTGCATTACGCAGCCGGCGCCCCGCCGCTGTCGTTCAGCGCCGGCCTCTACCGCGGCGAACCGGACGATCTGGAAAGCCTGCTGCACGAAGCCGACGTCCGCCTGTACCGGGCCAAGCAGCAGGGGCGCGCACGCACGGTACGAGGCTGATCAAAAACCGTGGCGTTCGAGCGTCGCGGCGTAGCTGCCATCCTCGCGCATGGTCTGGATCGCCCGGTCGAAGCGCGTGGCGATCTGGCGGTGCTCGGGGTGGCCTAGGCGCACCAGGATATGCAGGCCGTTCTCGCTCAACGGCAGCGGCAGGAACTCCAGTTCGCCGCGAATGGCCCGCAGCTCGCGACCGAGGTGATAGCGCGCCACCAGTTCGTCCTCCAGGGCCAGTTGCACCCGCCCGGCGTGCAGCATGCGCGCGGCGTTCTCGAAGCTGACGGCGCCCACCTTGCGCAGCTGCTCGTCGCTGTCGAATGCCTTGGCGTAGGCATAACCGCGCACTACCGCGATGCGATGGGGATACAGGTCGCTCAGGCTGGCGAAACGGATGCCGCTGCCCTTGCGCTGCAGGAAGCGAACGCGGTTGACCAGATACGGCTGCGAGTAATGCCCGAAGGCTTCGCGATCGGCGCTGTACCAGGCGTTGATCAGCACGTCGTAATCGCCGCGCTGCAGCCCCCAAACCGCTCGCTCCCAGGGCACCTCGGCATAGTGGCTGTCGTAGCCCGCCCGTTTCAGGGCCTGCACCACCAGGTCGCTGGCCAGCCCGTTGGCAGGCAGGCGGCGGTCGGTGAAGGGTGGCCAGGGGTCGGCCACCAGCCGTAGCGGCTCGGCCAGCGCCAGAAGAGGCGGCAACAGCAACAGCGGCAGAAGCCAGGTGCGCACTGCGGGCATCGGCATTGATCCATCCTGAGAAGCCAGCCTGTAGTGATAGCAGGCGCGACGAATAGCGTCACTGTTTCATATTTGATACAGCTGCGCAGCCTTTATCGGTCATTCTCCCGCTGGCCGCCGGAACCGGCGACGCAGAGCGGCTTCGGGTAAACTGCGCCGGTCTTCGCGCAGCCCTGCCTGCGCCCGCGAACCGTCAGAGGAAATGTCGTGTTGCAAACCGAGGTACTGATC
>NZ_JAODYT010000075.1:0-19000 GCF_029834875.1 Pseudomonas sp. GD04158
TGCCGTGGCCGGGCATGCGCGGTACCACGGCGAGCAGGCCCTGCTCGCTCAGGTGGCTGGCGATATGGCGCAGGCTATAGGGCGAATCGGTCAGGCCGTGCAGCAACACCACCACGCCGCGTGGCGCACCGACTGGCGGTAGGATGAAGGAGCGATTCCAGTCCCGCGGCAGCTTGCCGGGGTAGACGGGGCTGTCACTGGAATAGCGGCTGAATGGTGCCACGCCGGCCGCCGTCACCGGCTCGATCAGCTCGCGTTGCAGGCGCTGGTGTATCGCGGCCTCGGCTGCCAGATAGGCCTGCCAGTCAGCCTGGTCCAGTTCATCCGCCTCCAGTTCCTGCGGCACCAGGCGGTGCCAGGGCTGCAAATCGGGCAATGAAGACAGCCCGGCAATGCGAACGCCCAGCAGGGCCACCGCGATCAGCAACAGCAGTACAAGCGTCCAGGCCATCACGTTGCGCATGCGCGGTAAACGCATGAGGCGCCTCCTTGGTTGCGGTTGTTTCTGACCCTAGCGCAAAGCGGCTCAGGCCTCCACCAGGCTCCACTGCTTGGCGAGGCGCTTGTCCGATACCGCCATCTTCGTCCCCAGTTGCTGGGCGAACAGTGACACGCGGTATTCCTCCAGCATCCAGCGGTACAGAGTCAGCTGCGGGTCGCGTTTGCCTTCCTGGGCATGCTTGGCCGTGCGCGCCTGGTACTGCTCCCAATAGCCGGTCAGCTCGCCGGCCCAGACGCGGTCGCGCTGCACCTGCGCGCCGACCTTGTCCAGGCGCTGCTCGATGGCCTTGAGGTAACGCGGGATTTCCTTGAGCCACTCGCCCGGCGTCTCGCGCACGAAGCCGGCATACACCAGATTGGCCAGTTGCTGCTTGATGTCGTTAAGCGCCATGGCCTGGGCCAGATCGATCTTGCCCTTGAAGCGCTTCTGCAGGCCATGGTTGAGCTTGAGGATTTCCAGCACCTGGCGGGCGACGCGCTCGGCATGCGCCGTCCAGTCACCGCGCTTGCGCTCGGCCAGTTGCGCCAGGGCCGCGCCATCACGCGGCAGCGTCGCTTCGCCTTCGAGGATGCAGGCATCCAGGCTGGCCAGCAGAATGTCCTCGACCAGCGCCTCGATGCGGCCGATATCGCGATAGAGCAGGCCCAGCTCGGTCAGCCCCGGCAGCTTGCCGCGCAGGAACTTCGCTTGATCAGCCAGTTGCTGCAGCAGCAGGCGTTGCAGGGCGCGACGGTGCTGGAAGTCGGCCTCGGCCTGGGTCGGGAAGCGCCCTTCCTTGACCACGCCCGCTTCTTCCACCAGCGCCGGGTAGACGGTCATGGAAAGCCCGGCAATCTTCTGCTGCGCCTTCTCGGCCACTTCGGCAAAGGCCTTGGCCTCCACCGCTTTCGGCTTGTCACTCTGCTGCGGGATGGCCAAGGCAGCCTGGCTGGCCTCGGCGAAACGCGCGGTCAGCTCGGCCAGGTCGCGACCTTCGCCGAGGAACTTGCCACGCGCGTCCACCACCTCGATATTCATCTTCAGGTGGTTTTCGATGCTTTCAGCCGCTTCCGCCCAGGCCTCGTCGGACACCCGCGCGCCGGTCATGCGCAGCAGCTCGGCACCAAGGGCCTGCGGCAGCGAGCCCTGGCCGAACACCAGCTTGTCCAGCGCGGCGCCAACGAAGTCCGGCACCGGCACGAAGTTCTTGCGCAGCGCCTTGGGCAGGCCGCGCACCAGCGCCACGCACTTGGCCTCCAGCAGACCCGGCACCAACCACTCCAGGCGCTCGGGCTGCAGTTGCGGCAACAGCGGCGCCGGCACACGCAGGGTCACGCCGTCACGCGGGTGGTTGGGCTCGAAGTGATAGGACAGCGGCAGTTGCAGCTCGCCGATGCGCAAGGTGTCCGGGTACTGCGCGGCGGTGACCTCCTTGGCATCGCGGGCCAGGGCATCCTCCTCGCGCATGATCAACAGCTGCGGATCGGCCGCGCTGCCCTTCTTGTACCAGCTCTCGAAACTCGCGGCCTGGTAGATATCCTGCGGGATGCGCGCCTCGTAGTAGCCGAACAGGGTTTCCTCGTCGGCGAGAATATCGCGGCGGCGCGACTTGGCCTCCAGCTCGTCGAGGCGTTCGAGCAACTGGCGGTTGGCGGTCAGGCAGCGCACGCGGCTGTTGATCTCGCCTCGCACCAGCCCCTCGCGAATGAACATCTCGCGCGCCACCGGCGGGTCGATGGGGCCGTAATGCACCGGGCGGCGGCCGACGATGATCATGCCGTACAGGGTGACCTGCTCGTACGCCACCACCTGGCCGCGCTTCTTCTCCCAATGCGGTTCCAGATGGTTCTTCTTCACCAGATGCGCCGCCAGCGGCTCGATCCAGTCCGGCTCGATCTTGGCCACCATACGGGCGAACAGCTTGGTGGTTTCCACCAGCTCGGCGGCCATCACCCAGTTGGGCTTCTTGCGCCCGATCACGCTCGATGGATGAATCCAGAAACGCCGCTGGCGCGCGCCGAGGTAGTCGCCCTCCTCGGTCTTCTGGCCGATCTGGCTGAGCAGGCCGGCAAGAATCGCCTTGTGCACGGCGGCATAGTTCTTCGCCCGCACCGCCGCCTCGCTGGCCTCGGCCTGCTGGCGGGCGATGGCGTTGACGCGGGTGTCCTTGGTCGGAGCAACCGCCGCCTCGTAGGAGCCGGCTTGCCGGCGATCCTTCTGCGCACCTTGATCGCCCCCACCCGAGCCGCGCCCGCCCTGCAATTGCAGCTCACGGGCGATCAGCACCAGTTGCCGGTGCGCGTCGCGCCATTCGCGCAGGCGCATGTAGTTGAGGAAGTTCTTCTTGCACCAGGTACGCAGCGGGTTGCTGCCCAGCTCCTGGCGTTTCTCCTCGAAGCCGCGCCACAGGTTGATCAGCGCGGCGAAGTCCGAGTCCACATCCTTCCACTGCGCATGCGCCTGGTCGGCGGCCTGCTGGCGATCCATCGGTCGCTCGCGCGGGTCCTGCACCGACAGCGCGGCAGCGACGATCAGGATCTCCTCCAGGCTGCCCTGCTTGGCGCCTTCCAGCACCATGCGCCCCAGGCGTGGGTCGATAGGCAGGCGCGCCAGTTGCCGGCCGATGGGCGTAAGCTGGCTTTCGCGGTTGACCGCCGACAGCTCCTGCAACAGGTTGAAGCCGTCGCTGATGGCCTTGCCGTCTGGCGGCTCGATAAAGGGGAAGTCCTCGATGCTGCCCAGGCGCAGGTGCAGCATCTGCAGGATCACCGCCGCGAGATTGGTACGCAGAATCTCCGGGTCGGTGAACTCAGGGCGACCGAGAAAATCCTCCTCGCTGTACAAACGAATGCAGATGCCCGGCTCGACCCGCCCGCATCGGCCCTTGCGCTGGTTGGCGCTGGCCTGCGACACCGGCTCGATGGGCAGCCGCTGCACCTTGGCGCGGTAGCTGTAGCGGCTGATGCGCGCGGTGCCGCTGTCGATCACGTAGCGGATGCCCGGCACGGTCAGCGAGGTTTCGGCGACGTTGGTGGCCAGCACGATCTTGCGCCCCGGCATGGGCGCGAAAATCTTCTGCTGCTCGGCCGGCGTCAACCGCGCATACAGCGGCAGCACCTCGGTGTGGCGCAGGTTGGCCTTGCGCAGCACCTCGGCCGCCTCACGAATCTCGCGCTCACCGGGCAGGAACACCAGCACATCGCCGGGGCGCTTGCCCACGCTGCGCTCGTGCTCGGTGATCTCGTCCAGCGCAGCGAGAATGCCCTGGTCGATGGACAGGTCATCGAGCAGGCGCTCGCCCTCCTCGTCCACCTCGGCCGCCAGCGGGCGGTACCAGGTTTCCACCGGGTAGGTGCGGCCGGACACCTCGATGATCGGCGCGTCATTGAAGTGCTTGGAGAAACGCTCCAGATCGATGGTCGCCGACGTGATGATCAGCTTCAGATCCGGGCGACGCGGCAGCAGGGTCTTCAGGTAGCCGAGCAGGAAGTCGATATTGAGGCTGCGTTCGTGCGCCTCGTCGACGATGATGGTGTCGTACTTTTCCAGAAAGCGGTCGTGCTGGGTTTCGGCGAGCAGGATGCCATCGGTCATCAGCTTGATCAGTGTACCGTCCTTGCTCTGATCCTCGAAACGCACCTGATAGCCGACCAGCTCGCCCAACGGTGTGCCGATCTCTTCCGCTACCCGAGTCGCCACACTGCGCGCCGCCAAGCGGCGCGGCTGGGTATGGCCGATCAGCCCATGCACACCCCGGCCAATCTCCAGGCAGATCTTCGGCAACTGCGTGGTCTTGCCCGACCCCGTCTCACCGGCAATCACCACCACCTGGCTCTTTTCCAGCGCGGCCTTGATCTCGTCGCGCTTGGCGGCAATCGGCAGCGCATCGTCGTAGCGCATCGCCGGGATGCTGCTGCGCCGCGCCGCCACCTTGTCGCTGGACGCCTGAAAACGCTCCAGCCACTGCGCCAGCTTCGCCTCGTCGGGCTGCTTCTGCAGCTCATGCAACTGCCGGCGCAAGCGATGGCGCTCGGCGATCATGACGTGGTCGAGTTTCTTCTGCAGCGTGGCGAGGTCAGTCATCTGGATCGGGGCAATCAGGGCAAAGGCGGGATTGTCGCAGATTACGCTCTGTGGCGGGCAGGCTATCCCGTAGCGGAAGAGCGCGGAATTAAGGCGTAAGGGAGCGGCTGCTTTCGGCCAAGGCGGGCGGTCTGGCCACTAAATAAATCTGCCTCTTGCCTCGTGGTGAGATGGGGGCGGAGGACCTGTTGCCGTAGGAGCTGAAGTCTGCTCGGATACGGCGGCTTCAAAAAGTGGCGTAAGTCCTGACGCTAGCCAGCTTCAGAATCACAAAGCCCTGCGACGCGGGGGCTTCTAGTTTACGACGCTCATAACTATAGCATCACGCCCAAAGTATTTGATGTGCGATTACTTTATGGTCGAGGTGAACAACATCAAACAGGACTATTCCAGCTCGGCAAATTATCTATAATAAGAACATCACCACCCAAGTCTTCATAGACATCTCGCTGGCTATCTACAATCATTTTATACCAAGTATCGGAGCGTGGTCCTAATGCGGCGCGATCCAGCTGGACATTATTACTGTAGAAGTACTCCTTCTCTTCAAGTCTAAACTCGCCATCTGCTGAGAAAAAAAGAACTAAACATTGATCGGGGAAGGCCAGAGCCATTGCGAACACGCACTTAACAACTGAAAAATCTAAAAACTTAGAAAACCCAGCACCTTCAGATCTTAATACGACTCCTCCGCCCACCAACATTGCAGACTCTTTTATACGTTCTCTGTTCTGATGAAGCCAGCGATGGGTGATTTTTATATTAGGGTCAGTACTGCTAGCCTTTAAAATCGCACACAGTCTCGTAAGAGCCTCTTCCTCCCAAGTAAAAATCTTTTCTATTGACATGCAATTCAGAGAGACCATGGGTAAGAAATCATTGCCATGCTCAACTGCTAATTCAACCTTATCCCCAGAGGTGCTCATGTGATTCAAGAAGCAAACCGCCGAATGAAATTCCTGAATAGAGTACATTTCGTCATGGCTCAATTTCAGGGGTTACTTTGATATTCTTCTTAGCAGGATCAATTAATACATCAAAATAACGCCCACGAAGACGAAATGGCAGATACTGACCCGCACTGGGTATCGGGGAGATGTATAACTGCATATTAAAAAATAGCGGCTCCATACCCTGACCAGCCAGCATTATACGCACCGCCCGCTGATCACCAACGATCAGTTCAATCGTCCCTTGAGTAGAATCTATAGTAGGCAGTAGGTCACGTATACCGAATCTTTTTTCCCATGCTTGGAAAGAAGCCACGCTTATTGGTTCACGGTACCCAAGGGTGCCAAGAATAAACTGCTCCTGCTGCTCTTTTGTTTCAAGTTGTATGCGAATTTCTGCTGCGCCATCTTCAAAACCAACCTCCGACAAATAGCCTTGCTTCTGCTTAGAGAAAGCAGAGAAATCCCCATCAACCAGCTCTAAAATCTTCGCCATGAAACCATGAGCATTTACTGGTGAAATTAGGTCACACTTCCCAAAAGAAACGGAAATTTTCTTTCTATTGAGTTTCGCATCAGCATCTTGAATTGTGACCTCTCGTACCCGCCTGAGGATTTTCTCTACCCAGCGATTGTCCAAGCACACCAAGTAGGCGGAATGCGGTTCATTCTCTAAGGCCGAGTCAAATTGGAGAAGTAAATAGAATGTTGGCAAAGGATCAGTAGCCAGCGCCAACAGGTTGGACAGCTCAACCTGAACTGAAGTGGATCGACTCTTCGTGGATTTTACCTGAACCTTAAATGCGCCATTTCCTTTGTGGAGATCATATGCGCTACCGGTAGTTCGAGATACCGCCATTTCTACGTAATAGTCCCACCCATATCTATCGCGCTGAGCCTTGTGTGCATTTAGACCTACAGAACTACACCATTTCTGGAACACATCTTCGCCGACATCTCCGATATCTACATGCATATCACACCCTTAAAATATTAGATACTGAAATGCGAAACTTAGATTAACCGAAGGAAATAATTTTTTGCTCGGCCATGAAATTATCCAGTAGCGGTGAAGACAGAATAGAGACTGAAAGCAAGCAGCAGAAATTAGAGCGATGCCGCTCGATCAGCACGCTGTTGCAACGTAAAGTCGAGGGGGAACGGCCAGATTTTCACACTTAGGCAGAAAAGAGAAAAGGGACAGATTGGTTTACAGGACGGATCTTCCGCTCTTGGCCGAGAGCGGCCCGTCGTGGCTGGCTGCAATCGGCCAAAAGCAGTCGTTTCATGATCGTTACCACGCCGGAGCGCGGGAGCCATCGTATTTTTTGCGGGCGCCGTTCACAGAGCTGAGCGGCCACGAACCAGTTTGCAAGGCTTTCATATAGCCAGAAACCCGAGCATCGCAACGCTCTTCAGGCTAAAGCCTGAGCGATGGACGCTGAACAGCAGATCAGCCACTCCACACCCACCGCATCAAAAGCCACAACGGCCACGCCGCAAAGTGGACCACTCATTAAGCCCTTAATTGGATCAATACCCTGATCCTCTTAGTTGTCTTAATTGAGCAGACCTTACTGATCCCCCATCCACAAAGGGTACTGCTCTATGACTCGTCTTGATTGGTTTGAGGCTTCACCCGGTGCAGCCAAAGCACTGGGTGGTCTGCACCATTTCGTCACCACCGGAACGAACCTGCCACCTCAGCTCATACATCTCGTGTTCTTGCGGGCATCGCAAATCAATGGATGCGCGCACTGCATCGATATCCATTCACGAGATCTGATCAAGGGAGGTATGTCAGTAGAAAAGCTCGTTCTGGTGCCCGTCTGGCATGAGGCCGCGCATCTGTTCTCCGACCAGGAACGTTCCGCCCTGGCCTGGACGGAAGAAGTGACCCTGGTTGGTGAAAGGCATGTTTCCGATGAAGCTTATGCCGCGACATCGTCCGCGTTCACTCCGAAAGACCTGGTCGACCTTACGGCGGCGATCGCAGCCATGAACGCGTTCAACCGCATGGGTGTCAGCTTTCGCTTGAGCCCTGCTGCGAAGGCGTAAACCGGAAGGGGAGATTTAATCCCCCCTTCTCAGGTGTCTCTTCTTAAACCGCTACCACCGCTGCACCTCGGGAGCGCCAGGCAAACCCCAGCACCATCAGCAGCCCCAATCCTGCCATCGCCGCGCCGGCCAGGGAGATTGCCGGGTAGCCCAGCCCGGCGTTGATCACCGCACCACCCAGCGCCGCGCCAATCGCGTTCCCCAGGTTGAAGGCGCCGATATTCACTGCCGAGGCCAGGTTGGGCGCGGCCTTGGCTGCTTCCATCACGCGCATCTGCAGCGGCGGCACGATGGCGAAGCTGGCGATGCCCCAGATCAGGATGGCCACGGCGGCTGGCAGTGGCCAGCGCATCAGCACGGTGAAGGCCAGCAAGACCAGGATCAGCGCACTCAGCGAGACGATCAGGGTGCGATCGACGGAGCGATCCGCCGCCTTGCCGCCCCACACATTGCCCAGCGTCAGGCCGATGCCGTACAGCACCAGCATGGCGGTGATAAAGGCGGTGGACGCCTGGGTCTCGCTGCTGAGGATCGGTGCGATGTAGGTGAACACGGTGAACATCGCGCTGGAACCGATCACGGTCAGGGCTAGGGCCGCCAGCACCGGGCCACGGCCCAGCACGCGGATTTCCGCCAGCACGCCGTCGCTCTTCGGCAGCGGTACGTTGGGCAAGGCGAGCCACAGCGCGAGCATGGCCAATACGCCCAGGCCGGTAATGCCCGCAAAAGCCGTACGCCAGCCGAACACCTCGCCGAACCAGGTCGCCAGCGGCACGCCGCCGATGGTCGCCAATGTCAGGCCCATGAACATGGCCGCCACCGCCCCGGCGCGCTTGTCCGGCGCGACCACGCTGGCGGCGACGATGGAGCCGACGCCGAAGAAGGCGCCGTGGTTCAGCGAGGTCACCACCCGGGCGATCATCAGGCTGTAGTAATCGGTGGCCAGGGCCGACATCAGGTTGCCCCAGGTGAAGATGCCCATCAGCCCGATCAGCAGGTAGCGCCGGGGAATCCTGCCGGTGGTCAGGGTCATCAGCGGCGCGCCGAGCAGCACGCCCAGCGCGTAGGCGCTGACCAGCAGGCCGGCAGCGGGAATGGAAACACCGAGATCGCTGGCGATGCCCGGCAACATGCCCATGGGGGCGAACTCGGTAACGCCGATGCCGAAGGCACCGATGGCGAGTGCAACGAGTGGTGGATTGATACGCATGCAAAGGCTCCTCATCAATGCCGCGAATGCTAGGAGCCGAACCTTGGCGGCGGTAGATGGCCTTTCTGCCAAACACCTTTGCTTACGGAGCAAAAATGGACGTAGGCGGCCGATCAGGTGACATGGCGGTGTTCGCCACCGTGGCGGAGCAAAGCAGCCTGTCGGCCGCCACCCGTGCGCAGGGGCTGACACCTTCGGCGGTCAGCCGGACCATCGCCCGCATCGGCGAATTCAGCGTGGCCGAGGATCTGCAACGCGGCGACCTGGTACCGGTGCTGCAAGCCTTCAACCCCGGTGATCGGGAGCCAGTTCATGCGGTGTTCGTGGGCGGTTTAGTCGTTGTGCTGGCGAGACAGGATGAGTCGGGCCACCGGCCACTTGTGGCCAATTCGTCATCCGAGCCCATGTACGGTCAGTAATACCGTGGCTATCAGAAAATAGAGAAGATCAATCCGACAGAAACAGCAGCGAAGTCATCCAGCCGAAACATCGCAGCAAGCACGACGACAACGCTTATCAGAGATGGATGCAGGAGTGGCTGAAGCCGCAGTGATTTAAAACCAGGGCGCCTCTTGGACGCCCCTGGGATCGTGTCAGTGCCCTTTGCTGCATGCATCTGAAAGGGCTCTATATTTCAGGACCTGAACTTTTCCAGCCGAATCCACGTATGTCATGACCTGATCCACTGGCTTGCAGCTGTGGGTTTTGGGCGTCGAGATGGATAGAACCTTTGCAATATCAAGCTTTGCGCCGTACTTGTAAGTTGTCGGCGCACTTTCCGCGAGCACGTTAAACGATAACAGTACGCCAAGGCTGAGGACAACATATTGGCTAATCTTCTTGCTGATCATATTTCAAACTCCAACTAAGGATAAAAATTCTCGGATGCCTCCAAGAGAAAGCAAGCAATCACTACTCCTGGAACAAACGAGCTTGAGGTAAGTGCGGCTGGTGCGAGTGCAGATGGGCGACATGCTCGCGCATGGAGTTTGTCGATCTCCGTCGCGCTCAATATCCACACTGCAAACTGAAGTTGACCTGACAGTCGTCTAATGCAGATAACTGTCAGTTCAGGTGCGGTCGTTACAATTGGCTAAGCGTTTCTGCACGCCTTGCTGGCCAATTACTGAGCCTCTAGGAAACTTGCGGAATCAAGTCGAAGGCACTGCCTTGACCACCGCCGGCAGCAAAAGCGGCCTCCTCGATGTGGTAGACGGTCGGCTCTTCGGAAAAAAATTCCTCCAGGCCCAGCATGAACACCCGGTGGTCTTCACTCGCCTCGAAGCCCGGCGTGTGATCCTCAAGTGAAGCCCAGCGCACGATCAGGTTGAAAACATGGGGCGTTTCGATCCCTTGCGCGAGCAAGTGGCCGCCGTAACCCTTTGCGCGTATCAGCAAAGGAGCAACTTCGGCGAATGCGCGCTTGAACTGTTCAATATGTTGGGTGTGAACCGGCAACAGTGCGATTTCATAAATCATGGGGTATTCCTCGAGAGTGAGTGTGACAATTAAAAGTGTGAACTTACGAAATCAGCGAGGGCTCGACGGCAATCGCGATTTTCCCGCGAAGACCGTTGTTAGGGGTCTCCAGCAAGGCGTGCGCACTTGAAATGTCGGCGAGCGAATAGATCGCCCCAACATGGGGCCGCAGTTGACCGCGCTCGACCAATGCCTTCAGTTCATCGAGCTTGCCGCGGTTCTGGCGGGTGAAGACGAAGTGATAACTGGCGTTCTTGCTCCAGGCCTGAATGAGGTTCTGCGGCTTGGCGATGTCCACGATCGAAACCACCCGGCCGAGCTGGGCGAGCGCGTCGGGGCTACGAGTCAGGGTGTCGCCGCCGATGGTGTCGAAGATCACATCCACGCCCTGGCCATCCGTTTCCCGCAGGACGGCGTCCACGTAATCCTCTTGTTCGTAGTCGATGACCACGTCGGCGCCCAGGCCCCGGGCGAACTCGAAGTTCGCTTCACGCACGGTGGTGAACACCCGCGCGCCAATGGCCTTTGCCACCTGGATCGCGACATGGCCCACGCCACCCGCGCCGCCGTGGATCAGAATGCTTTCCCCGACCCTAAGCGCCGCACGCCCGACCAGTGCTTCCCATACCGTCCCGCCTACCAGCGTCAGGCTGGCTGCCTCGAGATGGCTCAGCGATGCCGGCTTCTTGCCGATGATGCTTTCGGACGCCACGTGGTACTCGGCATAACTGCCGTCGCCTTCGAAGATCTGCGTGGTGTACCAGACCTCGTCGCCCGGCACGAAGCTCGTCACGCCTGGGCCGACGGCTTCGACGACGCCGGATACGTCATGCCCGGTGATGGCGGGGAGAGGCACGTAGTCGACGTAGTCGCCCCGGCGTACCTGGTAATCCAGCGGGTTGATGGAGGTTGCGTGCACTCGCACCAGAACCTGCCCTGCTTGCGGCACGGGCTTGGGTACTTCGCTCAGTTCAAATGCGTTCGGGCCGCCGAATGAGTTGAGAATTTGCGCTTTCATGGTAGTTCCTCGTTTCTGGAAAAAGGGATATAGGGATTTTTCGATATACTGGGTCAAAAAAATTAACGGGTCTTTTCTACGATCTCTCCATCGCGAATGATTCGGTAAAAAGGGATATCGGGAATTACCGATATTTTAAGTTAAAAAATTACAGCTCTTTGCCTATGAGCTCGACCAGAGCACGGATGTTCGCTTCGTTGCGCTTGTAGTAGGTCCACTGACCGATACGACGCACTTCGACCAGACCTACTCGCTGCAGCGTTGCCAGGTAATCGGAAACCGTCGACTGCGACAGACCGACGCCTTCCTGAATGCTGCTGACGCAGACGCCCACCGTATGAACGTCCCCTTCATCCTGCGGAGGAAAGTTCTTCACCGGGTCCTTCAGCCCCTTGAGGATTTCAAGGCGGGTAGGATTCGAGAGGGCTTTGAATACGTTGATCAGTTCCATGGGCCGATAATATCGAGATTTACCGATATGTCAATGCAGGAATCTACCGTTCGTCAGGAATGAAAAAGGCGGATCCATCCTCCACCTCCAGGTCGAGCGGGCTCACGCCCTCCCCCTCACTCATCTCGCTGAACCAAGCCCGCCAGCAGCTTGCCGGTCAATTCATGCAACGTCTGCTGTTCGTCGACGGTCAATCCTGAGAGCACGCGCTGCAGGTTGGCGACGTGGGCGGCAAGCATGCCATCGATGAGATCGAAACCGGCAGGCGTCAGTGCCACCAGCACGCCACGACGGTCGCTGGGGTGTTTGCGCCGCTCGATCAGCCCGGCCTTTTCCAGTCGGTCTATACGGCTGGTCATGCCGCCCGAGGAAATCATCGCGCTCTCGTAAAGGGTGGTGGGCATCAAGGCATAGGGCTCGCCCGAGCGGCGCAGGGTGGCGAGCAGGTCGAACTCGCCGGCCTGCAGGCCATGCGCAGCGAAGAACGGCAGCAGATGGTCTCGACTGATCACCTGGCTGAGTTCGCCCAGGCGCCCGATCACGGCCATGGAGAAGCCATCCAGGTCGGGACGCTGTTGCTGCCACTGATTGGCAGCCAGTTGTGCACGGTCTTGCATGTCGCCCTCGATTTATCTTGTTATCAAGATACTTTTCAAAAAGAATGTTCCCATCGTAACGTATTCATAGCGAGGAGGCATCCGCATGTCAGGCTCCAACTCACGGCCGCTTCTGGCTCTGTCGCTCCTGTTCGCCATTGGCGCGCTCATGGGGCTGACCAGCAATCTGGTGAAGCTGGCGGGCAATGCCGGCTGGTCGCCGCTGGCCTATCTGCTCTGGAGTCTGCTCGGCGGCGGCCTGCTGCTGTTGCTGTTCGCCTGGCTGCGCGGCGAACGCCCCGGCCTGGGACCGCGCCTGCAGCGCTACTATCTGGCTTCGGGCCTGCTCAGCATTGCCATACCCAACGGCCTGCTGTTCAGTTCCATCGGCCATGTCGGTGCCGGCTTCGCCTCGATGTGCCTCGCCTTTCCCCCGCTGATCACCTATCTGCTGGCCCTGGCGCTACGCATGGAAGGGCTCAGCCGCATCCGCCTTCTGGGCATCTGCATCGGCCTGGCTGGCAGTCTGCTGCTGGCGCTGGGCAAGCTGCATGCAGGTGACAGCCCGTCGCTGTGGGTTCTGGCCGCGCTGTGCGTGCCGGTGTTTCTGGCGCTGGGCAACATCTATCGTTCGCGCTATTGGCCACGAGGCGCCAGCCCGCTGTCGCTAGCGCCGGGCATGCTGCTTGGCGGCGCTCTGCTGCTGGTACCCATGGCCCTGTTCGGCATCGACCTGGCACCGCGCCTGGACAGCACGTCAGCGCTCGTTCTGCTGGTCCTGCAGATGCTGCTGTTCGCCATGATCTACGCGCTGTTCTTCGTGCTGCAGAAGCTGGCCGGCGCAGTGTTTCTCAGCCAGATCGGCTCGGTGGCCGCCATTGTCGGCGCTGCCATCGCCATCGGTCTGCTGGGCGAGCGCGGCAGCCTGACCATGCTGCTGGCTGCCTTGTGCATCGTCAGCGGCGTGCTGCTGGTGGCCTGGCGTGGGGCGAAGGAAGCCAGAGGCTGAACACCGTGCGCACCGATTCGCCCCCCTATAAGAGCGTGGTGCGCGCGGCGCACCCTACGGGAAGGTGACGCAACAAAAAAAACGCCACCCGAAGGTGGCGTTCTTGTCAGCGCAGGCGAATCACTTCTTGCCCAGCTTCTTCAGCTCTTCGTCGCGCAGTTCGCGACGCAGGATCTTGCCGACATTGGTGGTCGGCAGTACGTCGCGGAACTCGACGGCCTTGGGCACCTTGTAGCCGGTGAGGTTGGCGCGCATGTGCTCCATCACCTGCTCCTTGGTCACACTCTCGCCCGGCTTGACCACCACGAACACCTTGATCGCCTCGCCGGATTTCTCGTCCGGCACGCCGATGGCGGCGCATTGCAGCACGCCCGGCAGGGTCGCCAGCACGTCTTCCAGCTCGTTCGGGTAGACGTTGAAGCCGGACACCAGAATCATGTCCTTCTTGCGGTCGACGATGCGCAGGTAGCCGTCTTCCTGAATCAGGCCGATGTCGCCGGTCTTCAGCCAGCCGTCAGCGTCGAGGATCTCGTCGGTGGCTTCCTGACGCTGCCAGTAGCCCTTCATCACCTGCGGGCCCTTCACGCACAGCTCGCCGATCTCGCCAATGGCCAGTTCCTGACCGTCGTCGTTGATGATCTTGCACAGGGTCGAGGGCACTGGAATGCCGATGGTGCCGAGCTGGATGGCGCTGAACGGGTTGACCGTGGCCACCGGGCTGGTTTCGGTCATGCCGAAGCCTTCGCAGATGGCGCAGCCGGTGACTTCCTTCCAGCGTTCGGCGGTAGCCAGTTGCAGGGCCATGCCACCGGAAACGGTGAGCTTGAGGGCGGAGAAATCCAGCTTGCGGAACTCTTCGTTGTTGCACAGGGCCACGAACAGGGTGTTGAGGCCGACGAAACCGGTGAAGCGGTACTTGGCCAGGTCCTTGACCACGGCCGGCAGGTCGCGCGGGTTGGTCAGCAGGATGTTGTGGCCACCGATCAGCATCATCGCCATGCAATGGAAGGTGAAGGCGTAGATGTGATACAGCGGCAGCGGTGCGATCAGCACTTCGCAGCCTTCGTCAAGGTTGGCGCCCATTAGCTCCTTGACCTGCAGCATGTTGGCCACCAGGTTGCGATGGGTGAGCATGGCGCCCTTGGCCACGCCGGTGGTGCCGCCGGTGTACTGCAGCACGGCGATATCGGCGTTGCTCGGATTGGCTTCGTTGAAGCTCTGCCCGCGGCCCTTGGCCAGCGCATCGTTGAGCTTGACCGCCTGCGGCAGGTGATAGGACGGCACCATCTTCTTCACGTGCTTGATCACGGCATTGACCAGCAGACGCTTGAAGGTCGGCAGCATGTCGCCCACTTCCGTGACGATCACGTGCTTGACGCCGGTCTTGGGCACGACCTGCTCGGCCAGGTGCGCCATGTTGGCCAGGCAGATCAACGCCTTGGCCCCGGAGTCGTTGAACTGGTGCTCCATTTCCCGCGCGGTGTACAGCGGGTTGGTGTTGACCACCACCAGGCCGGCACGCATGGCACCGAATACCACGATGGGATACTGCAGGACGTTGGGCAGCTGCACGGCGATGCGGTCGCCGGGCTTGAGATCGGTGTGCTTCTGCAGGTAGGCGGCGAAGTCACCGGAAAGCTTGTAGATCTCGCCGTAGGTGAGCGTCTTGCCCAGGTTGCTGAAAGCAGGCTTGTCGGCGAAGCGTTGGCAGGACTCCTTCAGTACCGCGAGGATGTTCGGGTACTGGTCGGGATTGATTTCGGCAGCAACCCCAACGGGATACTTGTCCTTCCAGAAGTTTTCGGTCATGGAAGCCCACTCCTAAGCAACAGCTGATCTTCACCGCGCGCAGGCGGTTGTTTGTTGTGTGTTTAGCTCGCTTTTCCATTGGCCTTCAGGCCTGAAAGCGCGCCGAGAGTAGCAGCTTTGCCAAAGGCCGACCAGCACCAAACATGGCCTGCGCAGTCAGCAAAGTGACCAGAATAAAAGTATCAGTCACAAAGCGTCATCTGTCACGAAATGTGGCAGAAAGCCTCTAGCTCGCCCATCTCGGCGCGCCAAGCCTAGCCTGGATCTGCTGGAGGTGAAGTGCTGCGGTCGATGAAACGCCTGCGGGCTCGTCCGCCCGGTTACGAAATCACCACAATTGAACTGCCGTAGCGGCAGCAGAAGACGGGAAAGCCCCTCCGCCAGAACAGCGGAGGGGCTCGGACATCAGGCGATGTCGCGCAGCTCGCGGCGCAGGATCTTGCCGACCGGGGTCATCGGCAAGGCGTCCTTCAGGACGATGTGCTTGGGAACCTTGTAGCCGGTGAAGTTCTCCTTGCAGTAGGCCTTGAGCTCTTCAATGGTCACGCCGCCGTCACGCGGCACCACGAACAGCTTGACTACCTCGCCGGATTTCTCGTCCGGCACGCCGATGGCCGCGCAGCTGGCGACTTTCGGGTGGGCCATGACCACGTCCTCGATCTCGTTCGGGTACACGTTGAAGCCGGAGACGATGATCATGTCCTTCTTGCGATCGACGATGCGCACGAAGCCGTCGGGGTCGATCACCGCGATGTCGCCGGTCTTGAACCAGCCCTCGGCGTCGAGCACCTCAGCGGTGGCCTCCGGACGCTGCCAGTAGCCCTTCATCACCTGCGGCCCCTTGATGCACAGCTCGCCCCGCTCGCCGAGCGGCAGCTCGTTGCCATCGTCGTCGATCACCTTGAACGCCGTGCTCGGCACCGGAATACCCACGGTGCCCAGGCGCGCTCTGTTGCCGTAGGGGTTGGTGCTGGCCACCGGCGAGGTTTCGGTCAGGCCGTAGCCTTCCACCACGGTGCAACCGGTCATCTGCTGCCAGCGCTCGGCGGTGGCCTTGACCAGGGCGGTGCCGCCGGAGTTGGTCACCTTGAGATTGGAGAAATCGAGATTCTTGAACTCCGGATGATCCATCAGCGCGACGAACAGGGTGTTCAAACCCAGCAGCGCGGAGAACTTCCACTTGCCCAGCTCCTTGACGAAGCCCGGAATGTCGCGCGGATTGGTGATCAACACGTTGTGGTTGCCGTTGACCATCATGCACATGCAGTTCGCGGTGAAGGCATAGATGTGGTACAGCGGCAGCGGCGCGATCATGATCTCCTGGCCCTGCTTCATCAGCGGCTTGCCGTCGTCACCGAGCTGCGCCAGGCAGGCGTCGACCTGCAGCATGTTGGCCACCAGGTTGCCGTGAGTCAGCATGGCGCCCTTGGCCACGCCGGTGGTGCCGCCGGTGTACTGCAGCACGGCGATATCGTCGTGACTGGCCTTGACCGGCGTCAGCGCCTGGCCATGGCCCTGCTTGAGCACCAGCTTGAAGGCGATGGCCTGGGGCAGATGGTAGTCGGGCACCATCTTCTTGACCTTCTTCACCACGGTGTTGACCAACCAGCCCTTGAGGCTGGGCAGCATGTCGCCCATCTTGGCTTCGATCAGGTACTCGATCTCGGTATCCGGCAGTACCTCCTGCACCAGCTTGCCGAACATGTTCAGGTACACCAGTGCACGCACACCGGCGTCCTTGAACTGGTGACGCATCTCGCGGGCGGTGTACAGCGGGTTGGTGTTGACCACGATCAGCCCGGCGCGCATGGCGCCGAACACGGCGATGGGATACTGCAGCACGTTGGGCATCTGTACCGCGATACGGTCGCCCGGCTTGAGGTCGGTGTGCTTCTGCAGATAGGCCGCGAAGGCCGCCGAGAGGCGATCCAGCTCGGCGTAGCTCAGGGTTACACCCAGGTTGCTGAACGCCGGGCGGTCGGCGAAACGCTTGCACGAACGCTCGAACACCTCGATCACCGACTTGTAGCTGGACAGGTCGATCTCGTTGGGCACACCGGGCGCGCGTTTGTCGTTCCAGAAATCAGGTTGCATTGTTCTTGTCCTCTTCCCCTGAAGTGATCTGGCCCGCAGGAGGCACGTCCTGAAAACCTTGGCGAGGCAGTCAGCGCCAGCCAGCACGCCAGGCCCATGAGTGCTCGATGAGGGCATCGGACTCGTGCACGAGACTGCTTGCAACGCCGCGCTGACGACGCAGGTGATTTTTTCAGGATGCCCAGCGGGACTGCCCCGGAAAGTAGCAGTTCAGAGCCCTGTCGCCTATAGCTCGAAGGCGTCATTGATGGGCTGAATCTCGATATAAATGCGGCGATTCGTTTCCGATCTTTACGAAAACGCGCGACCTCGTGGCGCTTTGCCAGATGCCGGCCAAGGTGCACAATGCGGCAACTCCCGGCACAAGGATTCGCCATGCGCCACGACGCCTTCATTCTCAGCGCCAGCGATGGCACTCCACTGCACGTCAACCACTGGCACAGCGACGCGCCGCCACGCGCGACGGTCATGCTGGCCCATGGCATGGCCGAACACAGCCTGCGCTATGCACGCCTGGCCGAAGCGCTGGTCGCGGCGGGCTTCGCCCTCTACGCGCTGGACCAGCGCGGCCATGGCCGTAGCGCCGAACACGGCACCCTTGGCCACTACGCCGATGAAGACGGCTGGAACAAGGTGGTGGGCGACCTTTCCACACTCAACCATCACATCCGTCAGCAACACACGCACACGCCGATCTTTCTCTTCGGCCACAGCATGGGCAGCTACATCGGCATGGCCTACCTGATGGGCCATAGCTGCAGCCTGCAGGGCGCCGTGCTCTCCGGCTCCAATTACCAACCGGTAGCGCTGTACAAGGCCGCGCGACTGATCGCCGGCTTCGAACGCTGGCGCCTGGGCCCCAAGGGGCGCAGCAAGGTCATCGACTTTCTGTCCTTCGGCTCGTTCAACAAGGCCTTCAAGCCCAACCGCACCGCCTTCGACTGGCTCAGCCGCGATGCCGCGGAAGTGGACAAGTACGTGACCGACCCGCTGTGCGGTTTCGTCTGCACCACGCAGCTGTGGTGCGACCTGCTCGACGGCCTGCAGCACATCACGCCACCCGGCAACCTGGCGCAGATCGATGCCGACCTGCCGCTGCTGGTGATTGGCGGCTCGCGCGACCCGGTCAGCGACGGCAAGCGCCTGGCCGATCTGGCTGGCGCCCTGCGCGAGGCCGGTGTGCGTGACGTGCAATTGAAGATCTACCCCGAGGCCCGCCATGAGCTGCTCAACGAGAGCAATCGCGACGAGGTCACCGCCCAGCTGATCGACTGGCTGCAGCAGACGCTCGGCCACGGTCGCAAGCCAACCAAGGAGTGTCCATGACTCAGGTCACCAACATCCCCTACGACGCCCTCAGCATCGGCCAGCAGGCCAGTTTCGAGAAGCATGTGCAGGAGCGCGACGTGCAACTGTTCGCCGCCGTCTCGGGCGACAACAACCCGGTGCACCTGGACGCCGACTTCGCCGCCGAGACGATGTTCAAGGAGCGCATCGCCCACGGCATGTTCACCGGCGCGCTGATCAGCGCGGCCATCGCCTGCCGCCTGCCGGGCCCCGGCACCATCTACCTCGGCCAGCAGCTCAAGTTCACTCGCCCGGTGAAACTCGGCGATACCCTGACCGTGCAGCTGGAAGTACTGGAAAAACTGCCGAAGAATCGCGTGCGCATCGCCACCCGCGTGTTCAACCAGGACAACAAGCAGGTGGTCGACGGCGAAGCCGAAGTCCTCGCCCCGGCGAGCGAACAGACCGTGACCAT
>NZ_JAODYT010000076.1:0-18896 GCF_029834875.1 Pseudomonas sp. GD04158
CCTGTATCGCCTGGAAATGACCCATGCCCTGGACGCCATGGGCAAGCCGTGGCGCATCGCCTATGTCAGCAGCAGCCTGCCCGGGGTCAGCGCCGCGGCCGAGGGCGGCCTGGGCCTGACCCTGCTGCCGCGCCGGCTGATCACCGCCGCGCACCGCGAATTGGGCGAGGCCGAAGGCTTCGCACCGGTAGCGCCGGTGGAGGTGGCGCTGCACGCGCGCAACCAGTTGCCCGGTTACGCGCGCGAATTGGCGGCGGCGTTGATCGAGGCCTGCGAAGGCATCATGAGCCGGTAGGAGGCGGGGCCGGGTAGGGTGCGCCATGCGGCCCTTGAAACAGCGGGCCCCGGTGGTTGGCCGCACGCATCAGAGGACGCTGGTGCGCACGGCGCACCCTACGGAGCACGTCGCTCTTGTAGGGTGCGCCGTGCGCACAGAGGCTTGGACGATAGTAGCGTTAGTGGCTGTAGCCCGGCTTCTGGCGAATGGTCTTGAGCAGGTCGTCCGGGCTGATGTGGCCCACCACCTGGGCGGCGGCGCTGCCCGGCTGGGGCAGGTCGAGGATGTGGCCCTTCATCTTGCCGATCACGTGCATCTCGCACGGCTTGCAGTCGAACTTCAGGGTCAGCACTTCATCGCCATGCACGAGTTGCATCGGCGCCACCTTGGTGCGCACGCCGGTCACGCCCTTGGCCTGCTTGGGGCACAGGTTGAAGGAGAAGCGCAGGCAGTGCTTGGTGATCATCACCGGCACTTCGCCGGTTTCCTCGTGCGCCTCGTAGGCGGCATCGATCAGTTGCACGCCATGGCGATGGTAGAAGTCGCGGGCCTTCTGGTTGTAGACGTTGTAGAGGAAGCTCAGGTGCGATTCCGGATACACCGGCGCCGGGTCGGTTTCGGCCTTGCGGCTGCCACGCGGATGGGCGGCGACGCGCGCTTCGGTCAGCGCCTCGATGGCCTCGCGGCGTAGCGCCTTGAGCTGCGAATTGGGCACGAAGAAGGCCTGAGGGGCATCCAGCGTCACGCCCTGGGCGTGGTAGATGGTGGTACCGAGCTGGGTGAGCAGATCGCGCAGGCCGTCCAGCGCCTGTTCCGGTTTGTTGGCCGCGCCGAACGGGCCGGGCAGGGCGACGTCGACGCTGATGCCTTCTTCGCTGGTGGCGGTGAGCGTCAGGGCATCCTCTCGCAGCACGGCCTTCCAGCTGACGCCGATACGGCGCTCGGCGCTGGTGCGCTGCAGCGCCTGCTGCCAGTTGTGGTCGAGGTTGCGGCTCAGCGGGTGATTCGGGCGCAGGCGGAAGAGCCCTTCGGGCATCTCGTTGGGCTCGACGCGGTAGCGGTAGCGCTTCTCGCCGTCCTCTTCGAACTCGTCTTTCAATTCGGCGATATTGGCGCGGAAGCCCACCACCTCGCGCTTGACCAGCACGTTGAGGCCGTCGCCATTGGACAAGGGCTCGTGGGTGACGGCGATCAGGTCGCGCTTGCCCACTTTTTCCACGTGGCCGACGGGCAAGCCAGTGAAGGTCGGCGAGTCGAAGGCGCCGATGTCCACCTTGCGCTCGGTGACGAAGTAGTCGGTGCTGCCACGGTGGAAAGTCTTGTCCGGATCGGGTACGAAGAAGTGCGCGGTACGGCCGCTGGAGGCGCGGGCCAGGTCCGGGCGGTCTTCGAGAATGGCGTCAAGTTCGCGGCGGTAGTGGGCGGTGATGTTCTTCACGTAGGCCACATCCTTGTAGCGGCCCTCGATCTTGAACGAGCGCACGCCGGCCTCGACCAGGGCGCGCAGGTTGGCGCTCTGGTTGTTGTCCTTCATCGACAGCAGGTGTTTCTCGTAGGCGATCACGCCGCCTTTCTCGTCCTTGAGGGTATAGGGCAGGCGGCAGGCCTGCGAGCAGTCGCCGCGGTTGGCGCTGCGCCCGGTCTGCGCATGGGAGATGTTGCACTGGCCGGAGAAGGCCACGCACAGCGCGCCGTGGATGAAGAATTCGATGGCGGCATCGGTTTCATCGGCAATCGCACGGATTTCCTGCAGGTTCAGCTCGCGCGCCAGCACCAGCTGGGAGAACCCTGCCTGGTCGAGGAACTTGGCCCGCGCCAGGGTGCGGATGTCGGTCTGGGTGCTGGCATGCAGCTCGATGGGCGGGATATCCAGCTCCATCACCCCCATGTCCTGCACGATCAGCGCATCCACGCCCGCGTCGTAGAGCTGGTGGATCAGCGTGCGCACCTGCTCCAGTTCGTCGTCGTGGAAAATGGTGTTGAGCGTGGTGAACACCCGCGCATGGTAGCGCCGGGCGAACTCCACCAGCCTGGCGATATCGCTCACTTCGTTGCAGGCGTTGTGCCGTGCGCCGAAGCTCGGGCCGCCGATATAGACGGCGTCGGCGCCGTGGAGGATGGCCTCGCGGGCGATCTCGACATCACGCGCAGGGCTGAGCAGTTCCAGGTGGTGTTTGGGCAGGGACATGGTGATTTCTTTTATCGGGCTGGCACACGGGCAAGGCGCGCATTGTACCGGGCCGCTGGCGTGTGGGCATCCGTGATATGCCGGACGGCGGCTCGGGCTGTCTGAAACCCTTCATCTGTGGGACATTAGCGGCCTTTTTTCACGGCGAGGCTGGGTGATGGACAACAGAGGGTTGGAGAAGCTCGATCAGTGGCTGCTCAAATATGGCAATGACGATTCGATCCTCTCTGCCAGCGAGCTGGACGGCTACTTCGCCGCCATCGTCTCCGGCCCGCGCCAGGTTGCGCCCGCCATCTGGTATGCGGCGATCTGGGCCGACCAGCCGCCACAGTGGCCGAGCGACAAGGACGGCGAGCGCTTCATGAAGCTGGCGGTGGAGCTGATGAGCGAGGCCACCTACATGCTCAGCGAGGAGCCGGACGACTACGAGGCGATCTTCCTCGCCGACGACAACGGCAAGGGCGAGAAGCTGATCGTCTCCGAATGGTGCGCGGGCTACCTGCGCGGCGCCGCAGTCGCCGGCTGGCTCGACGAAGCATTGCCCGATTCGGTGGCGGCGGCGCTGAAGCTGATCGCCCTGCACGGTGACGAGAGCGGCGCGGAAACGCTCAAGGCCATGACCGATGCCGAGTACGACGCCAGCACGGCGATGATCGAGCCGGCCGCCGTCGCCCTCTACGAATACTGGCAGGAGAACCTGCAGCCGGTGCTGCCGGTGCGCCGCGAGGACGCCAAGGTAGGTCGCAACGACCCGTGCACCTGCGGCAGCGGCAAGAAATACAAGCAGTGCTGCATGCGCTGACCGCTACGGTCGACGGCCGGCAGGCCTGGCGGGTGGCGCCGCCGCCTTGTCGGCTCGCCGCAAGCCTGCGCTGCTGGCGAGCGACAGCGAGCGGCGTTACTGACGCGGCGCGGTGCTGGTTTCGGCTGCTGCGGACCACAGGCGGTAGCGCACCTCGACATCCTTCGGCGCGTAGATCACCAGCGGCAGCTTGCTGTTGTAGCGCACCAGATGCGGCTCGCCGCCGACACGCACGAACGCCTGCTTGCGTGCGCCTTCCGGGCAGGCCATCAGCGTGCTCATCGCCGGGCCGACCTGGCTCAGCTCGTAATAGCTGTAGCCCCAGCCTTCGACGGTCTTCTCCTGCCACTGACCACCCAGGCGCTGCTGGTTGCAATCCACTTCCAGGGTCTTGCCGGCGATGATCTCCACCTTGTGCTCGGCTTCGTTGGCTTGCGCCGGCAGCTCGATCACATGGCGGATGTAGCCGTCGGCGGCGGCGGGGTAGGGCTTGAGCGCTTCGGGGGTGGCAGCGCAGGCGACCAGCGGCAGCGCGCAGGCGAGGGAGAGAAGGGGCAGTTTGAGGCGGGTCATGATGATTCCTTGCTGAAGGGCCTTGTGGACCGTCCGTTATGGGGAGCCGCCGGGTGGGCGGAGCAGCACAGACCGTTCTGGATAGGCCAAGTTCCCGTAACTTTCAAGCAAGTTCAGCGATACGGCGGCAGCGGTTGCGGGTCAGCTGCCGCTGCCGGCGCACCGGCTTCAGGCGAACACGAAGTACTTGCGCACCGTCTCCACCACTTCCCAGGTGCCCTTCATGCCGGGTTCGACCACGAAGATGTCACCGGCCTTGAGGTGAATCGGCTCCATGCCGTCCGGGGTGATGATGCAGTAGCCTTCCTGGAAGTGGCAGTACTCCCACTTCACGTACTCCACACGCCACTTGCCGGGCGTGCAGATCCAGGTGCCCATGATCTTGCTGCCGTCTTCGGAGGTGTAGGCGTTGAGGTTGACGGTGTGCGGGTCACCTTCGATGCGCTCCCACTTGCAGGCATCGACGACGGGCATCGGCTGGGTGTCGCGCAGAACGGTAATCGGTTTGTTGGCCATGGGGCGCTCCGGTGAATGATGAAAAGGGGCGTTCACCATAGAGCGGGGGCAGGGGTGTCGATTGCCTGGGGTCGACACGGGGGTATTCATTCGCGCAGAGCGCGCGTGGCTTTCCAGCCCTGAAAACAACAAGGCCGGCTTATCAGGCCGGCCTTGTGGGGCTGCGCTTGGCATCGAGTCATACGGCGTTCTCGATCAGTTCATCAGGAAGGTTTCAGGCGGTGCGGTTTTCGATCAGACGGTCGGAACCACCTTCGGCAACGCGGTTCTCGATCAGGCGATCAGAGCCACCTTCGGCGACGCGATTTTCGATCAGGCGATCAGAGCCACCTTCGGCGACGCGGTTCTCGATCAGGCGGTCGGAGCCACCTTCGGCGACGCGGTTTTCGATCAGACGGTCGGAGCCACCTTCGGCGACGCGGTTTTCGATCAGACGGTCGGAGCCACCTTCGGCGACGCGATTTTCGATCAGACGATCCGAGCCACCTTCGGCAACGCGGTTCTCGATCAGGCGATCGGAGCCACCTTCGGCGACGCGATTTTCGATCAGACGATCGGAGCCACCTTCGGCGACGCGATTTTCGATCAGGCGATCAGAGCCACCTTCGGCGACTACAGGTTGGGCGGAAGAGGCGGCGAATACGTTGGCTGCCAGTACGGAGAAAGCGAAGCTGAGGATGAGTTGGCGTTTCATGATCTTGGTGCTCCGGGGGTTGTGGTTGGGTCTGGAGCAAATGTTACGCACTGGATTTTCTGAGAGAACTTCATTGGCTTGATGGTGAAAATCGATGCGCCTGATAGCTGGCGAAAGCCCCGCACTAGAGGGCTTCCCGCTGTCCGAAGAGGCGCGCCGTCAACGTTGCACAGGCTGCGCCGAACGGGATCGGACCACCGGCACATCGACGGCAGCGATAGTGATTCTGCCCCCGCGTGGCCTGAGCTATGATGCGCGCCCCCTCGACATCCTGGCGGGTCATCATGTCCGGCAACGCCCTCTATACCGACCTGTCAGGCTATTACGACCTGATGTGCGCGGACATCGACTACGCGTCGCAGAGCCACTGCGTGCAGCGCCTGCAGCAGCTGTTCGGTAACGGCGGCAAGCGCCATCTCGATCTGGCCTGCGGCACCGGCCCGCACGTGCGGCATTTTCTCGATGCCGGCTACGTCAGCAGCGGCCTGGACATCAACCAGCCCATGCTCGACCGCGCCGCCCAGCGCTGCCCGGAGGCACGCTTTGCCCGGCAGGACATGTGCGGTTTTCAGGTCGACGAGCCGCTGGACCTGATCACCTGTTTTCTCTACTCCATCCACTACAGCGCCAGCATCGAGCGGCTCAAGGCCTGCATCGCCAGCGTGCACCATGCCCTGGCGCCGGGCGGGGTGTTCTGCTTCAACGCCGTGGACAAGCAGCGCATCGACAACGCCTCGTTCGTTTCCCACAGCGCGCAGCATGGCGAAGGGCAGTTCCGCTTCAGCTCCGGCTGGTTCTACCGCGGCGAGGGCGAACAGCAGGCGTTGCGCCTGCGCATCGAGCGCACCGTCGCCGAGCGGACCGAGGTCTGGCTCGACGAGCACCCGATGGTGGCGGTGAGCTTCGCCGAGTTGCAGACCCTGCTGGCGCCGTACTTCGAGGTGCAGGTGCTGGAGCATGACTATCAGCGGCTGACGCCGTGGGATGCCAGCTCCGGCAACGCGCTGTTCGCCTGTAGCAAGCGCTGAGGCGAGGCAGCGTCATCCTCAGCCTGGCCATTGCCTCACGCCGGCTCTTCGACGCGCTCGGCTTGCAATGAACGCTGCAGCTCGGCCACCAGCGCATCGACCTTGCCCAAGGCCTTTTTGACTGACTCGGCGAGCAGTTCGCCGCCCACCTCCTGACCCTCGATGGCGACCTGGTGCACGCGGGTGATGCCGATGAAACCGAGTGCGGTGATCAGGTTTGGCTCCAGATGGTTCATGTGCGCCATCTCGCCGCCCGCATCGAAACCCACACCGCCGCGGGCCGTGAGGATCACCAGATGGCGAGGCCGGTCGGCCAGCTTGGGCACGTAGGGATCGAGCGGGTTGCTTTCGTCCACCTCCACCGTGCGGCCGGGGCGTACCACCTGGTCGATCCACGCCTTGAGCGCGGCGGGCATGCCGAAGTTGTACAGCGGCGTGCCGATCACCAGAACGTCGGCGGCGATCAGTTCGTCCACCAGACGATCGCTCTCGGCCAGGGTGTCGCGCATCCAGGCCTCGCGCTGCGGCTCGGGCGTGAAGGACGAGGCGATCCAGTCATGGTTGATGATCGAGGGCGGGTTCTGGCCAATGTCGCGATAGGTGACGACGTCCTGCGGACGGCGTGCCTGCCACTGGCTGACGAAGCGATGGCTGAGGTTGCGGCTATGCGAGCCGTGTTCATCCTTGCCGGCAAGGCCGGGGCGGGCGCTGGCGTCGAGATGCAGAATATGAGTCATGTCGAATCTCCTGCTCGAATTTGTATTCATCTGTGAAAAGCTGCAGGCTCAGGCTAGGTTCAGCCCGGCAGGGCGACAAACGATCAATATTTTTCGAAATGGATGAGGAGAATTCAGCTATGAGCCGGCGCAGGCTACCGTCGCTTTCCGCCCTGCGCGCCTTCGAGGCGGCCGCGCGTCACGAGAGTGCCAAGCAGGCGGCAGAAGAGCTCTCCGTCACCGCCACGGCGATCAGCCACCAGATCCGGGCGCTGGAAGAATCCCTCGGCGTCGCACTGTTCGTACGCAAACCTCGTCAGTTGGAACTGACCATGGCCGGGCGCGAGCTGCAGCAGGTGCTGGAGAGCGCGTTCGACAGCATCGGCGCTGCTGTCGAGCGGCTCAGCGCCATGCCCAGCCGGCAGGCCATCACCCTCAGCACCACCCCTGCGGTGGCGGTGCGCTGGCTGCTGTCCTGGGTCTGCCTGCTGCGCGACGCGCACCCGGAGATCGATCTGCGCATCCACGCCTCGCACGAGCCGGTGGCACTCGATGGCGTCACCGCCGATATCGCCATTCGCTACGGCGACGGCCGCTGGCCCGGTCTGGTGGCCGAGAAGCTGTTCGACAACACCTTCATCCCGGCCTGCAGCCCTTTGCTGGGGCTGCACGATGCGGCCGATCTGCCCGGGCATTCGCTGATTCACTTTCGTAACCAGGCTGCGATTTCCTCGCCGCTGGACTGGGCCGTCTGGCAGAAAAAAGCGCAGATACCGGGCCTGGATGTCAGCGCCGGGCTGGTGTTCTCCGACGAGACCCACGCCGTCTCGGCCGCCGTCGGTGCCCAGGGTGTGGCGCTGATGAGCCGCCAGCTGATCGAGGACGAACTGCGCGAGGGGCGTCTGGTGCAGCCCTTCGGCCCGGAGCTGGAAGGCAAGCCGTTCTTTCTGGTGTACCCGGAGAGCCGCCGGAACGATCCGACCATTCTGGCGGTTCGCGAGTGGATCCTGACGGTGCCGGGTGGGTTGTGTTCGGTGTAGGTGCGTCATCCATGCCGGGATTTGCCGGTAAAAGCCGGAGGTGATGCCATGGACTGGCTGTGTTCGGAAGACGAGCTTCGATCCTGCCGGTTGCTTGAAGCGCGGCGGCGCGCGCAGAGCGTAACGGGTGATGAAGGTAAAGGCGGAACTCTTATGGATTGACGGCTTTGCACCGCACCTCCGGTAACATGGCGGCGCACCGAGCCCAGACCCAGAGCACCTTATGCCATCGCCAAAACGAAAATACTCAGGCATCGAGCGCGAGCTGATCCGCACCCTGACCCTGGCTTGTGAAACGGCGAAAAGCGAAATCGTCGGCTTCCAGTGGCTGACCCATGAGGTGGACTACGAGCGTTTTCCGCAGAGCCTGCGCGTGACCTGGATGTTCGACAGCGAGGCGAGCAGGGCGCGCGCACTCGCCAGTTCGGACAAGGCGAGAATGCTGCGACTGACGCAGGCGGCGTTCGATGAAGTGGGCATCAGCGTTTCCAGCATCGCCACCCATGTCGCGTTTTCGGTCGAGCAGCCGGCAAGGGGCAAGCGTGGCCAAGGACATTGAGAGTCCCTGCGTGTCGCTGTGTCAGCTCAACGGCGAGCTGTGCATCAGCTGTGGGCGCACGCGCGAGGAAATCCGCAAGTGGCGGGGTATGAAACGGCCCGAGAAGATGACCACCGTGCAGAAAGCGGCAGCGCGGATGAAGGCGATTGCCAGGAAGAAGGGCAAGGGTTAGTCACCTAGGGTGGGTGGCGCTCTTTTCATCCACTGTAATGGCGGTTGTTCGAACTAGGTGCTGCTGATCAGCCTCGCTCAACTTCCTGCAGAAAACTCTCAAGAATCTTGCGGCTTTGCGCCAATTCGGCCGCTTTCTGATCGGCCACGCGGATCTGTTCGTGCAGAACGTCACGCAGCTCATCGCATGGCTCGAAGGCGAGGCCTTCGCCTCTCACGCACGGCAAGAACTTCAAGATGGTCGCCAGGGTCATGCCGGCTGCACCCAGCAACCTGATGCGTTCGACCGTGCGCAACTCTGCCAGGTCGTAATCGCGGTAGCCGCTGGCTGTGCGCTTGGGCTTCAGCAACCCTTCGGTTTCGTAGTAACGGAGCATTCTCACACTCACGCCAGAACGTCTGGATAGCTCACCTATTTTCATCGCTTCCTTCGCCTTGACTCTGACAGTGCTGTCAGGATCGATGATAGGGGCTCGATCAATCGAGCACCATCAGGAGCCGTTCTCATGGCGATTCACCCGAACCCCTATCCGTCCTACATCGATGGACAACCTGTCAGCGCCTCACCACTGAACCCGCTGGCTTTCGCCGGTTTTGCCCACTTCACTGCGATGCAGGTCAGACACTCCAGAATCAAGGGGCTGGATCTTCATCTGCAGCGCCTGCGCGATGCCTCTCTGGAGCTCTTCAACCGTGCGCCTGCTGAAGCGCTGCTGCGGTCGTACATTCGCACCGCGATCGAAGAAGGCGCGAGCGACCAGTCACTGACCGTCACCGTCTTTTCACCTCACGGCGAGTTCACGGCCGCCAGCATGGAGGTTGAACCTGCCGTGTTCGTACGCACAGCCGCGCCGTCCGATGGGCCGCAAGGCCCCTTGCGCTTGAGTGTCATTGAGCATGAGAGACCGCTGGCGGCAATCAAGCATGTCGGTGAAATCGGCAAGACCTATTACCTGCACCAGGCCATACGTGAGGGTTTCGATGATGCGGCCTTCGTCAATCGACGTGGGCACCTGAGTGAGGCCACGATCTGGAACCTGGCGTTCTGGGATGGTGAGACGGTGATCTGGCCTGAGGCCGAGATGCTCAAAGGCACCATGATGGGCATGGTTCAGCGTCAACTTGCCCGCCTCGGCGTGCCCCTGCGTTGTGAAGTCATCACGCTCGAGCGGGTGAAAGAGCTCTCTGGGGCGGCCGTGATGAATTCATGGACACCGGGGATTCCGGTCACCGCCATCGCCGCTCATTCGCTTGATGAGGCAAGGCCATTCATCGAGCTGCTGCACGAGGCCCACGAGGCTGAACCGGCCGACTTTCCCTGAGATTGGCGCAAGGCGGGCAGTGGAGGGCAATCCAAGCGGCGCGCAGGGTGGATGACAATTTCTTCATCCACCGTTGGATTCAGTGTCCGGGCTACTTGCTGAGTTGTGCGATCACATCGTCTGATGACATGACCTCAGCATATTCGGCGCCCAGTATGGCCAGCGTCAGCTCGTATACGGTCGAGGCTTCCCAGCGGGTTCCACCTGGCCCTGTCACAGGTACGGCGGTTGTGGCATCTGACGGGAGGATGATGCTGTACCCGAGCGCTTTGCCTGCGCGGATGGTGGCATCCATGCTGTTGTGGATGACAACGCCCGTCAGCACGATGCTATTTGCGTTCATGCCCTTCAGCGCGGCATCCAATTGGGTGCCTATGAACGCGCAGTTTTCATGCTTGATGATGACGGCTTCGCCTTCTATCGGCGCGACTTCCTGTTTGATGCCATTCCAGGGGCCGTGAAGGTAATAGCTGGAGGTGGGCGTCTTTTCATCGTGCTTTACGTGAAGGACGGGCCAGCCATTCGAGCGCCAGAATTGCAGGAGGCGTTGGATGACGGCCAGGTAACCGGGATGACTCTTGCCATTCCAGATGGGCTGATCGATGGCGTCCTGAACGTCGAGGATGATCAAGGGGATTGGGCTGGGCATGTCGGGCATTTGGCGTCGTCTCCTTACGATGAAGGGGCAGTGTGCTGCAGTGTTTTTCTATGAACAACCATGGCAGCTCGATAGCTCTTAGGCTTCGTAGTGGCGTGATCTCGCCGCTGATGTAGGGATTTTGATACCGGTTCCGCCCTTACGGCGGGTCACTTTTGGCATTGCCCCAAAAGTAACCAAAAGGTCTAGCCCCGCCATCCGGGTCTGGCTGCGCCAGACTTCCCTCGCTCCATCGTCACTCCGGGGTCGGCGTACAAGGGCCGTCCCTGGCCCTTTACGCCTTTCGCCGCATCCATGCGGCTCACCCCCTGCGCAACGATTCCGCTCGGCCTCCTGAAGGGGCGCTTGGCGTCGTCTGTGAGATTGGCGCTCCAGAACAGCAAGGAGCCAAAGCATTGCAGCAAAGCCGCAATGCTTTGGCTCTGCTTTTTCTTTTGATTTGTCTGCGCGGACAGCTCAGGCGACTCGGTCTCTGAATCCCGTCAGGAGGCCGAAACGTAGCGAAGCGGAGTAACAGCCGAAGGCTGGCCCGTAGGGCGAGCGAAGCGAGTCAAGTGACTCGCCGTAAGGGCGAAACCAGTAGTAGAGGATGGCGTAGAAAATAAGTCTTCAATTTTTCGCCGTTATTTGCTTCGCTTCCAGATTCTTTTGTATCCGCTGGGCTGCGAAGACTTTCGTTGATTCGCGAGCAAAATAGATCATTAACAGTACAAAGAATAGTGCCAAAGCCAGAGCGGCTGACTTTTGTTCACTTATACGTTTTTTGAGTAAGCTAATTTTTTCTTCGCTTGCATACGTGCTGCAGATAGACTGCAGTCTATCTAGAGGGAATTCATTTTCTTGGCTAAGTCTGCTCAGTACTTCTTTTTCTTTGCATGATAAGCTGTCTAGCGTATCTCCGCCGAGAATTGAGAATTTTGTTTCTTTGGTTGAGATATAGAAAAATGGGGAGTCTTCAAAGCTGGCCATTAAGTAGTTCGGTATGGCGATAAAAAAGAATAGTGCGGCAGATGTCAATGTAAAAATGCCAAAATATGTGAAAAGTTTTCGTAAAAGAGTAAAGTTCTTTTCCTTTATGCGTAATTGGTTGTAGTCTGACCAGTCGATATATTCCTTGGCTGTAGCCGCATCTTTAAGAGATATGATGTTGTCGCTAATCCAATGCTCAAATTGCTCAATATCTCGAATGGTGGTGGCGGGAATTCCGAACTCGAATCGAAAGTGCTCAAGCTCGCGAGCTTCTAGTTTTAGTTTTTGTAAGTCTGGGATCAGGAAGTCAGATTTTCCGCCCATCAAACGCCAAATTCTATCTCTTAAAAAATGCATGGAGCCGGCACGCGTATAGACATAAAGAAGAAACGCAATAAACGTCGCGGCATAGGCTATAGATGCAAGGGCCGTTAGGTTGTCCATTATCCAGCTTATGATGGGTAGAATTCCTTGCTCTTGTGAGGGCATTATTAAATCCTTTTATATGTTATGTCGTAGTTGAGAGGGTTTATAAAGATTGGTTAGCAAACGGCCAATGTCTTGGTTTTCAAAAGGTAGGGGCTTCGCAAAGTCGGGGGTCACAGCTTTTTTGGCGTCCTCTGCTAAGGGGCAAGCCCAAAGCTACTTATACCTTTTTTGTTAAGCCAAAAGTAGTTATGGTCAAGTTCCATTTGAAAGATTTTTGCTTGTGGGCAGGCAGAACGTGCTGCTTGAATTAGTTTTTCTTTATTGTCGGATGTGATTTTGGAGCCGAGAAATATGCTGCATATGGCGCTTTTTTCAAAGCTATAGAGCCCAGGTCCGCCGTTTTCTTCAATGGTGCTCGCTATTTCATCTAGGCGATCAGGGTTGTTTTTGAAGGTTTTATAGTAAAAGTTAAGTTCGTCGCTTTCAATGGTTCTTTTAATTGAGCGCCATTCTCTCTCGTAGCTCCAGTGCTTGGATTTTGTTAGTAGAACTCGGCTGAGCAATTTTTCTGAATCGGAGTTAAAGTCTGCTGCAGGACGTTCATCGCTATAGCTGACCATTTTGGCTGAGCTAAAGGGCTTTTGGTCGGTATCGAATCCGATGCATATCCCAGAGTGATTATTGGAGTAATGTGACCACATTAAGATGTTTGCAGGGTCTTCGGATAAGCAGAGTATGCCTACTTTTTCTTTCCAGTCATCAGACAGTGCGGTAGGCGGCCTTAATCTAAATACGCGTAATACTTCATTCCTCTCTTTTTGCGAAAGTGTATCAAGAAGAGGTGAGGAAGATATGTTTACCTTTGCAGATAGCTCAAATGGGTCGTTGAAATTTGCAGGTGCTGAGAAGTATATTCTGCCGTTTAATAGGTCTATCGCCCTGCTCATTTGACTGCTTGTTGATACTGAGCAGTATTTGTAAAGTGTTTGTTTCAATCTGTAGTCCTGCTGAATAAAAAACCCCGCACTAGGCGGGGCTTTTTATTCAGTCATTCCCAACATCCATGGCAGGTGTAGGGGCAATCTACTCTGATGTCAGCGAGCCATCAATCCCAGCTCAACGCCCCACCAGTCTGATACTCGATCACGCGGGTCTCGAAGAAGTTCTTCTCCTTCTTCAGGTCCATGATCTCGCTCATCCACGGGAAGGGGTTGGTGGTGCCCGGGTACTCTTCCTTCAGGCCAATCTGGGTCAGGCGGCGGTTGGCGATGAATTTGAGGTAGTCCTCCATCATCGCGGCGTTCATGCCCAGTACGCCGCGCGGCATGGTGTCACGCGCGTATTCGATCTCCAGCTGGGTGCCCTGCAGGATCATCTGGGTGGCTTCGTCCTTCATCTGGGCATCCCACAGGTGCGGGTTCTCGATCTTGATCTGGTTGATCACGTCGATGCCGAAGTTCAGGTGCATGGACTCGTCACGCAGGATGTACTGGAACTGCTCGGCGGTGCCGGTCATCTTGTTGCGGCGGCCCATGGAGAGGATCTGGGTGAAGCCGCAGTAGAAGAAGATGCCTTCCAGTACGCAGTAGTAGGCGATCAGGTTCTTGAGGAACTGACGGTCGGTTTCCGGGGTGCCGGTGTTGAAGGTCGGGTCGGAGATCGAGCGGGTGTACTTCAGGCCCCAGGAGGCCTTCTTCGCGACGCTCGGGATCTCGTGGTACATGTTGAAGATCTCGCCTTCATCCATGCCCAGCGACTCGATGCAGTACTGGTAGGCGTGGGTGTGGATCGCTTCCTCGAAGGCCTGGCGCAGGATGTACTGGCGGCACTCGGGGTTGGTGATCAGGCGGTACACGGCCAGTACCAGGTTGTTGGCAACCAGGCTGTCGGCGGTGGAGAAGAAGCCGAGGTTGCGCATGACGATGCGGCGCTCGTCTTCGGAGAGACCGTCGGTGCTCTTCCACAGCGCGATGTCGGCGTTCATGTTCACTTCCTGCGGCATCCAGTGGTTGGCGCAACCATCCAGATACTTCTGCCAGGCCCAGTCGTACTTGAAGGGTACGAGCTGGTTGAGGTCGGCGCGGGCGTTGATCATCTGCTTGTCGCCGACCTGTACGCGCGCGGCGGCGCCTTCGAGGTCGTCCAGGCCTTCCTGGATGTCGAGGTCGTTCAGGGCTTTCTTGGCGCGGGCGACGGCGTCGGAGTCGTTGGCGTCGACAGCGCGGGCCTGCTCGACCGAGCCGGCAGCTTCGCTGTCGAGCTTGTCGAAGTTGGTGCCGGCACTCTGTGCGTTGGCTTTGCTTGCGGCGCCTGCTTCTGCGCCGTCTTCCTTGTCGAATTCATCCCAGCTCAGCATGGCTTGGCTCCTGCGTGAGGGCCGGTTAGCGAACCGGCCTGTATGGATATACAGATAATTTGAATTATGTTCCGTTGCGTGATGCGCGCAAGGGTAAAACGGGTACCACTGGTCAGCGGGCGGTGGATTGCTGGCTGACCCTTGCCCCTCGACCCGGAGGAGGAGGGGCGGGAATTGGGTGGGGAGGGTTGGCTCGTGTTTGTCCGTGAGGTTCGCGGCTGAAGCCGCTCCTACGGAAGAGCCTTGCCCTCTCCCTAGCCCTCGGTTCGGGCTTCCTGCTTCACCCTACCTCCTGCATCCCTGCAGTCGTCTCCCGCAAGCGGGAGAGGGGATTTACCGCTGATTTGCTTTAGAACTGCGTCAGACCTTCGAGCGTGTAGCTGAGCGGCGCTAGGCGCCTGGTAGGTCGGAGCCCCTGAGCGTACGCATGTACGTGATGGGGGCCGGCCTACCAGGCAACGATGCGGGCGCCGTTCAGATCCACGCGCCAGCCTTACTGACAAGCCTCGCAGTCGGGCTCGTCGATGGCGCAGGCCTTCGGCACTGGCGCCGGGGCCGGAGCGGCCTGCTGGGCAGGCGCCTGAGCCTTGGCCGAGAAGCCTTCGTCACCACCAGCGGAAACCGCGTTCAGCTTGCCGGTGTTGATGGTGGACTTCTCGGTGCTGGTGGCGGCCAGGGCACGGAGGTAGTAGGTGGTTTTCAGGCCACGGTACCAGGCCATGCGGTAGGTCACATCCAGCTTCTTGCCCGAGGCGCCGGCGATGTACAGGTTCAGCGACTGAGCCTGGTCGATCCACTTCTGGCGACGGCTGGCGGCGTCGACGATCCACTTGGTTTCCACTTCGAAGGCGGTGGCGTACAGGTCTTTCAGGTCCTGCGGGATGCGCTCGATCTGCTGCACGGAGCCGTCGTAGTACTTCAGGTCGTTGACCATGACCGGGTCCCACAGGCCGCGGTTCTTCAGGTCGCGAACCAGGTAGGGGTTGATTACGGTGAATTCGCCGGAGAGGTTCGATTTCACGTACAGGTTCTGGTAGGTCGGCTCGATGGACTGCGACACGCCAATGATGTTGGAGATGGTCGCGGTCGGCGCGATGGCCATGATGTTCGAGTTGCGAATACCTTTCTTCACGCGCTCGCGCAGCGGCGCCCAGTCCAGCGACTCGGACAGGTCGACGTCGATGTACTTCTGGCCACGGGCTTCGATCAGGATCTGCTGCGAATCCAGCGGCAGGATGCCCTTGCTCCACAGCGAACCTTCGAAGGTGCTGTAGGCGCCGCGCTCTTCGGCCAGGTCACAGGAGGCCTGGATGGCGTAGTAGCTGATGGCTTCCATGGAGCGGTCGGCGAACTCGATGGCCGCGTCGGAGCCGTAGGCGATGTGCTGCAGGTACAGGGCGTCCTGGAAGCCCATCAGGCCGAGGCCGACCGGACGGTGCTTGAGGTTGGAGTTACGCGCCTGCGGCACGCTGTAGTAGTTGATGTCGATGACGTTATCGAGCATGCGCACGGCGGTCTTCACGGTGCGGCCGAGTTTCTCGATGTCCAGCTTGCCGTCGACGATGTGGTTGACCAGGTTGACCGAACCCAGGTTGCAGACGGCGATCTCGTCCTTGTTGGTGTTCAGGGTGATCTCGGTGCACAGGTTGGAGCTGTGCACCACGCCCACGTGCTGCTGCGGGCTGCGCAGGTTGCACGGGTCCTTGAAGGTCAGCCACGGGTGGCCGGTCTCGAACAGCATCGAGAGCATCTTGCGCCACAGGTCCTTGGCCTGGATGGTCTTGTACAGCTTGATCTTGCCGTACTCGATCAGGGCTTCGTAGTACTCGTAGCGCTCTTCGAAGGCCTTGCCGGTCAGGTCGTGCAGGTCCGGCACTTCGCTTGGGGAGAACAGGGTCCACTTGCCGTCTTCGAAGACGCGCTTCATGAACAGGTCCGGAATCCAGTTGGCGGTGTTCATGTCGTGGGTACGACGACGGTCGTCACCGGTGTTCTTGCGCAGCTCGAGGAATTCCTCGATGTCCATGTGCCAGGTTTCCAGGTAGGCGCAGACCGCGCCCTTGCGCTTGCCGCCCTGGTTGACCGCCACGGCGGTGTCGTTGACCACCTTGAGGAAGGGCACGACGCCCTGGGATTTGCCGTTGGTGCCCTTGATGTAGGAGCCCAGTGCGCGCACCGGGGTCCAGTCGTTGCCCAGACCGCCAGCGAATTTGCTCAGCATGGCGTTGTCGTGGATGGCGCTGTAGATGCCCGACAGGTCGTCCGGCACGGTGGTCAGGTAGCAGGAGGACAGCTGCGGACGCAGGGTGCCGGCGTTGAACAGGGTCGGGGTCGACGCCATGTAGTCGAACGAGGACAGCAGGTTGTAGAACTCGATGGCGCGGTCTTCGCGGTTCTTCGGCTCTTCGATGGCCAGGCCCATGGCCACGCGCATGAAGAATACCTGCGGCAGTTCGAAGCGGATGCCGTCCTTGTGGATGAAGTAGCGGTCGTACAGGGTCTGCAGGCCGAGGTAGGTGAACTGCTGGTCGCGCTCGTGGTTCAGCGCCTTGCCCAGCTTCTCCAGGTCGTACTCTTTCAGCTTGGGATCGAGCAGCTCGAACTCCACGCCCTTGTCGACGTAGGCCGGCAGAGCCTTGGCGTACAGGTCGACCATCTCGTGGTGGGTGGCGCTCTGGGTGATGCCCAGGAAGGTCAGGGCCTCGGCGCGGATGTTGTCCATCAGCAGGCGGGCGGTGACGTAGCTGTAGTTCGGCTCGCGCTCGACCAGGGTACGGGCGGTCATCACCAGGGCGGTGTTGACGTCCTTCTCGGCCACGCCGTCGTACAGGTTCTTCAGGGTTTCACGCTCGATCAGCGCGCCGTCCACTTCGGCCAGGCCTTCGCAGGCTTCGCGGATGATGGTCTGCAGGCGGCCCATGTCGAGCGGCTGCAGGCTGCCGTCGGCGGCGGTGATGCGGATGCTCGGGTGCGGCTGGGCGATTTCGCTGCCGGCACTGGCCTTGCGCTTGTTGGCCTGGGCCTCGCGGTAGATCACGTAGTCGCGGGCGACTTTCTGCTCGCCGGCGCGCATCAGGGCCAGTTCGACCTGGTCCTGGATCTCTTCGATATGGATGGTGCCGCCGGACGGCATGCGGCGCTTGAAGGTGGCGGTGACCTGCTCGGTCAGGCGCGCGACGGTGTCATGGATACGCGACGAGGCGGCGGCGGTACCGCCCTCCACGGCGAGGAACGCTTTGGTGATGGCGACGGTGATCTTGTCATCGGTGTAGGGGACGACAGTGCCGTTGCGCTTGATCACGCGCAGCTGGCCGGGGGCGGTGGCCGCCAGATCCTGGGAGGAATCGGCGCCCTGCGGCGCCACGGCCTGCGGGTTCTCGCGAGTGGTGTCGGTGTGCATGGAGATCTCCGTGTTCTGTAATTTTCTGGTTGGACGTCACGACAGTAGATGTCGCCCCTTGTCCGCCGTTCATTCCATTAACAACTGATCCGCACGCGGCAGCGGGGCCGGGTACGGGGTGTCGCAAGAGCGGGCAGGGTGGGCACGACTTGAGTGCCGTCCTGGCGCAAAGTCTGGCAGGGCATTACGGCACCCCGCCTACTACATATAGTGGTCGGCTGGCGACTCGGCGCGCTGCCTGACCGGCTCGCGAAGTACCTGCAAGAGGTGCTTCGTGGCTGTAACCCAGGCCAGGCCTGGGGTGCTGCGAAACTGCTGTCTGAAAGACCGGGAAAACCCTGCGAAAGGGGCTTGCGCGATTCGTTCTTCTTGTGTCCGGTTTTTCGCTTCAACCCAATATCTGGTGGGTGGCGAGCAATGGGGATACAAGATAGTGCGCTGTTTGAGGCATTGCAAGGCGGCTTGCGAAGAATATCCTGTGGATAACTTGTGGGTCGTTTGTGGGTGACTGACCCGGTCTGTCGGGTAGCCCTCATGGGGCCTGGCTCTGACCGTTTGTCGCGGCTGGCGGGGGCGTTGCGATGGGGGCGCCGGCGCGTCGAGGCCTGCGCAGCTTACCACTATATATAGGGGCAGTTGATCGCCGCTGCTTGGGAGGGGCACCCGGGCTGCGTGCATTGGCGGCCGACGCCGGGGAGTCATAAAAGCAGGTGCGCGCCTAGACGGCCCCGCAACACCCTGCGAGCGTCCGGCGCGAGGCGTATGGTCGTTCGCCGGCCTTGAACACAGCCCCTTCTCGCGGTATCGGCGGCGCGCTCTTACAATGCCTGGGTTTCCCATGGCGGCAGTCGAGAGAGGATGAGGGCGTGGAACAAGAAGCGTGGCGGATTCTGATCGTCGAGGATGACCAACGCCTGGCGCAGTTGACCCGCGAGTACCTGGAGGGCAACGGTCTGCGGGTGGCCATAGAGGCCGATGGCGCCCGCGCTGCGGCGCGCATCCTCGCCGAACAGCCGGACCTGGTGATGCTCGATCTGATGCTGCCGGGCGAGGACGGTCTGAGCATCTGCCGCAAGGTGCGCGCCGGCTACAAGGGGCCGATCCTGATGCTGACCGCCCGCACCGACGATATGGACCAGGTACTGGGCCTGGAGATGGGCGCCGACGATTACGTCTGCAAGCCGGTGCGCCCGCGCGT
>NZ_JAODYT010000077.1:0-18606 GCF_029834875.1 Pseudomonas sp. GD04158
CAGCCAGCGCTGCGCGCCGCCCCAGTCGATCAGCTGGCGGCCGGGCAGGACGAGCAGAGCGCTGTTCAGCGGCAATGACAGCCGCCACAGCGTGCCTTCGCCGGCGAAGAACGGCAGGCGCTGCTCGCGCAGCTCATACCAGTAAGCGTTGTCGATCTCCTCGCCGCCCAGGCGTTGGCGCGCGGCCAGAACCGAGCCTTCGCCGCCTTCCAGGCGCAGATGCAGCGCCGCACCGTCATGGCTGGCCGCGCTGATCGGCAGCGGCTGCTGCCCCCATTCGGCGAGCTTGTTCAGCGCCTGCTGAGCGTCCATTACCAGGCGCAGGCTGAGCACCTGACGCGGTTTGGGCAGCACCTTGAGCGACACCTCGGCGAGCAGGCCGAGGCAGCCGAAGCTGCCGGTCATCAGGCGCGACAGGTCGTAACCGGCGACGTTCTTCATCACCTCGCCGCCGAAGCGCAGCAGCTTGCCCTGGCCGGTGATCACGCGGGTGCCGAGCACCTGGTCGCGCACCGAACCGGCCCAGGGCCTGCGCGGGCCGGACAGCCCGGCGGCGACCATGCCACCCAGGGTGGCGCCATCGCCCAGGTGCGGCGGCTCGCACGGCAGCATCTGGTTGTTCGCCTCCAGCGCCGACTCGATCTCGGCCAGCGGCGTCCCGGCACGGGCGGTGAGCACCAGCTCGGTGGGGTCGTAGCTGACGATGCCGCGATGCTGACGGGTGTCCAGCACTTCGCCCGGGGTGGCACGACCCAGATGGGCCTTGCTGCCGCTGCCCTGGATGCGTAGCGGCGTGGCGCTGTTCAGCGCGTGGTTGACCTGTTCCAGCAGCGCGGCGCTGGCGTCGAAATCCTGCTGCATCAGAAGCGCTCCAGTTCCGGGAAGGGCAGTTGGCCGTGGTGCACGTGCATGGCGCCGAACTCGGCGCAGCGGTGCAGGGTGGGGATGTTCTTGCCCGGGTTGAGCAGGCCGGCCGGGTCGAACGCCGCCTTCACCGCATGGAACAGGGTGATTTCGTCGCTGTTGAACTGCGCGCACATCTGGTTGATCTTCTCGCGGCCCACGCCGTGCTCGCCGGTGATGCTGCCGCCGACCTTGACGCAGAGTTCGAGGATCTTGCCGCCGATGGCTTCGGCGCGCTCCAGCTCGCCGGGCACGTTGGCATCGAAGAGGATCAAGGGGTGCATGTTGCCGTCGCCGGCGTGGAACACGTTGGCCACGCGCAGGCCGTATTCGGCGGACAATTCGGCGATGCCGCGCAGCACGCCCGGCAGCTCGCGGCGCGGGATGGTGCCGTCCATGCAGTAGTAGTCCGGCGAGATGCGCCCGACCGCGGGGAAGGCGTTCTTGCGCCCGGCCCAGAACTTCACCCGTTCGGCCTCGTCGCGCGCCTGGCGCACTTCGGTGGCGCCGGCCTTCGTCAGCACCGCGCGCACCCGCTCGCAGTCGTCGGCCACGTCGGCTTCCACGCCGTCCAGCTCGCAGAGCAGGATGGCTTCGGCTTCCACCGGGTAACCGGCGTGAATGAAATCTTCGGCGGCGCGAATGGCCAGGTTGTCCATCATTTCCAGGCCGCCGGGGATGATGCCGGCGGCGATGATGTCACCGACCGCGCGACCGGCCTTTTCCACCGAGTCGAAGGCGGCCAGCAGCACCTTGGCCACCTGCGGCTTGGGCAGCAGCTTGACCGTCACCTCGGTAACGATGCCGAGCATGCCCTCGGAGCCGGTGAACAGCGCCAGCAGGTCGAAACCCGGCGCGTCCAGGGCGTCGCTGCCGAGGGTCATGAACTCGCCCTCGACGGTGAGAATCTCCACCTTGAGCAGGTTGTGCACGGTCAGGCCGTACTTCAGGCAGTGCACGCCGCCGGCGTTTTCGGCGACGTTGCCGCCGATGGAGCAGGCGATCTGCGACGAGGGGTCCGGCGCGTAATAGAGGTCGAAGGGCGCCGCGGCCTGGGAGATCGCCAGGTTGCGCACGCCGGGCTGGACGCGGGCGAAGCGGCCTTCGCGGTTGATCTCGAGAATCTGGTTGAAGCGCGCCATCACCAGCAGGATGCCCTGCTCCAGCGGCAGCGCGCCGCCGGACAGACCGGTGCCGGCGCCGCGCGCCACCACCGGCACGCCGCGGGCATGGCAGATCTGCAGCAGTTGCTGCACCTGCTCGATGCGCTCGGGCAGCACCACCAGCATGGGCGTGGTGCGATAGGCGGACAGGCCGTCGCACTCGTAGGGCTTGAGGTCTTCCTGGGTATGCAGGATATCGAGGTCGGGCAGGCGCTGGTGCAACTCGGCCAGCAGCGCGGCCTTGTCGACCTTGGGTAGCGCACCGTCGATGCGCTCGTCGTACAGAATGCTCATGGCAGGCTCGTTCGTGGACGTTGTTCTTGTTGGCGGTCATGCCGCGACCTTGGGCCGCATGTTTAGGCCGCCTGGCTTCCTGCGTCCATCTTTGCCCATGCTGGTATGACCAGTTTCTTTCGTCAGTCTTTCACCTCGTCTCGGATAAAAGACTTATGCTTGCTGGCCTGAGCGCAGGCTTTGAGCTCAAGTGAATAGAGCTGCGAAAACTGGTACGACCAGTTGCGAGGAGGGCTGAGATGGATGCGAAACAGGGCGCCGCACGGCGCCAGGTGAGTGACGTGGTGGCCGAGCGTATCGAGCGGCTGATCGTCGATGGCGTGCTCAAGGTGGGCCAGCCGCTGCCCTCGGAGCGGCGCCTGTGCGAGAAGCTGGGCATCTCCCGTTCGGCGCTGCGTGAAGGGCTCAAGGTGCTGCGCGGGCGCGGCATCATCGAGACCGCGCAGGGCCGCGATTCACGCGTGGCCAAGCTCAGCGGCGAGCGCGACGCCAGCCCGCTGATGCACCTGTTCAACTCGCAGCCGCGCACCCTTTATGACCTGCTGGAGGTGCGCGGCCTGCTCGAAGGCGAGTCGGCGCGCCTGGCCGCGCTGCGCGGCACCGAGGCGGATTTCGTGCTGTTGACGCGGCGTTATGAAGAGATGCTGGCGGCCCATGCGCAGGAAAATCCGGTGGACCCGCGCGAGCATGCGCGCCTCGACCACGCCTTCCACCTGGCCATCTGCGAGGCCTCGCACAACCCGGTGCTGGTGCACACCCTGCAGTCGCTGACCGACCTGATGCTCAGCACCGTGTTCGCCTCGGTGAACAACCTCTACCACCGCCCGGCGCAGAAGCGGCAGATCGACCGCCAGCACTCGCGCCTGTATCACGCGGTGATCGAGCGCCTGCCGGAACAGGCGCAGCGCGCCGCGCGCGACCATATCCACAGCATCCGCGACAACCTGCAGGAGATCGAGCAGGAAGAGCAGCGCCTGGTGCGCGCCACCATGCGTCTGGAGGGCTGGGCGTAGGGCGGGTGAAACCCGCCTGATGACGGTGGCGAGTTGCCCCCGCCCTACAACCGGCGCGTTGGTGCGCGCGGCGCACCCTACCTGAAGGTGCTGGTCACCACGCCTTCTTCCACCACCTGCGCCTCGATCACCTTCTGGCTGCCGAGGTTTCGCACGCGGATCACCTCGCCCTCGCGACCGTTGCCCAACGCCTCGCCGGTGGCCGAGGCGGAAATGCCGTCCTGGCTGGCGACGATGGTCACCTGCTGGCCGCGGCGCACCAGCAGCGGTGCGCTCAGCAGGCTCGGGGCGATCAGCGCGCCGGCGCGGATGCGGCGCTTGGCGCCCTGGCCAACCACCTCGTCGAGGCTGCTGTAGAAGCCGCGTGAGCTTCTGCCGACATTCACTTCCTGCAGCTGCACCTGCTCGGCGGCGATGGTCTGGCCGCGTTCGATCACCCGTGCGGCATGCACCGCGGACACGAACACGCTGGCCTGCACCAGCGCCACCCGGGTCCAGCCCGGCGTGTCGGCGCAGCGCAGCTGCAGGCGCTGACGCGCCAGGGGCGACGGGTCGTCGCTGGCGACCGTCAGCTCCAGTGCCTGGCTGCAGGCCGGCAGCTGCTCGGCGCTGCTCAGCAGCGTGATGCCGAGGTTGTGGCGCATGCCCTGCCAGGCCTGTCGTTTGGCCTCGGCGGCGAGCTGCTGCTGCATGTGCGCGGCAATCGCCTGGTCGATCTGGCCGGCGGCCTCCACCTCGGCACGCACGACGGCCGATGGCAGCAGGGCGAAGAGGAAGAGCTCCAGCGCGCAGGCGGAAAAAACCTTTCCGCTTTTCCGCTCCCGGCTGCGCCGATGCGGAAGCAGGGCGACGCGAAGAGCGCCGTGAGATCCGAGAAAATCCTTATAAATCAAAGGCCTGATGCTCTCTTGAGGGTTGGGCACGCTTTGTGCTCAAGGCACTGCAGCACAACCTTGGGTTAAGGGTACCGGTGAATGAGTATACGGATTGATGACGTGGTGGGCCTGCATGGCCGCGCCCTCGAACTGCGCATGCAGCGCAGCGAGATTCTCGCGGCCAACCTGGCCAACGAGGACACCCCGGGCTTTCTCGCCCGCGACATCGACTTCGCCGGCGAGATGCAGCGGCTCGACCCGCAGCAGCGTTTCGCCGCCAGCAGCGCGGAGCTCAAGTACCGCGTGCCGACCCAGCCGTCGCAGGACGGCAACAGCGTCGAGCTGAGTGTGGAGCAGGCCGCGTTCTCCAAGAACGCCATGGACTTCCAGACCAGCCTGACCTTTCTCAGCATGAAATTTCGCGGCCTGAAACAGGCCATCGAGGGGCGTTGAGCATGGCTTTCGACTCCATCTACCGCATCGCCGGTTCGTCGATGAACGCGCAGACCGTGCGCCTCAACACCGTGGCCAGCAACCTGGCCAACGCCGACTCGGCGGCGGCCAAGGCCGAGGACGTGTACCAGGCGCGCAAGCCGGTGTTCGCCGCCGTCTACAACAACGATCAGCTGACCCGCGGCGTGGGCATGGGCGGCGCCCATGTGCAGGTGCTCGACGTGGTCACCGCCGGTCGCGAACCGGTGCGCCGCTACGAGCCGGACAATCCCCTGGCCGACGACCAGGGCTACGTGTTCTACGCCGACATCGACCAGATCGAGGAAATGACCGACATGATGTCGGCCACCCGCAGCTTCGAGACCAGCGTGGAAGTGCTCAATCGCCTGAAAAGCATGCAGCAGGGCCTGCTCAAGCTCGGAGAATCCTGATGACCGCGGTCAGCAACAACAGCCAGAACAACCCCGTCTACGGCATCGACGAGGCGGTCAAGCAGGCGGTCAACGTCAGCGACGCGACCCAGCTGGAAAACAACTTCCTCACCCTGATGGTCGCGCAGATCCAGAACCAGGACCCGACCAAACCGGTGGACAGCACCGAGTTCCTCAACCAGTTCGCCGCCATGAGTCAGGTCAAAAGCCTGGAGAACATGGCCTCGCTGAGCAAGAGCAACCTGGTGCTGCTGGACAACCTGCAGACCCTCACCGCCGCCGGCCTGGTCGGCCAGGAGGTCAAGGTGGCCACCGAGAAGCTGGAGCTGGGCGCGGACAAGGTCAGGGGCGAGGTCAACCTCGAGCATGCCGCCGGCAAGCTGACCCTGGTGGTCACCGACAGCAACGGCGTGAAGAAGGAGATCGCCCTCGGCTCCCAGGCGCCGGGACGCGTGCCCTTCGAGCTGGACCCCAAGGCCCTGGGCCTGGCGCCGGGCAGCTACAAGGTCGAGGTGCAGAGCGACAGCGGCGAGTACCCCAAGGTCGAGGTGGCCGGCCGCGTCACCCAGGTGCGCGTCAGCGCCGAAGGCCCGGTGCTGGAGATCGTCGGCATCGGCTCGGTGCCTTTCTACAACATCACCGAATTCGGCCAGACGCAGACCGCCGGTCTGCTCTGATCCTTTCTTTCCATTGTTTTCAAAGGTCCAGTCGCCATGAGTTTCAACATCGCCATGACCGGCCTCAGTGCCGTCAACGAACAGCTCAACACCATCAGCCACAACATCGCCAACGCCGGCACCACCGGCTTCAAGTCGTCGCGCACCGAGTTCGGCAGCATCTATGCCGACAGCCAAGCGATGGGTGTGGAAGTGCTGGCCACCACCCAGAGCATCAGCCAGGGCGGCTCCCTGGTGACCACCGGGCGCAGCCTGGACCTGGCCATCTCCGGCGGCGGCTTCTTCGTCACCCGCGGCAGCAACGGTGACGTCAGCTACACCCGCGCCGGCGTGTTCGGTGCCGACAAGGACAACTACATCGTCAACGCCGCCGGCCTGAAGCTGCAGGGCTATCCGGTGGATGCCGCCGGCAACCTGCTGGTCGGCGCCATGGGCGACCTGCAGCTGCAGAACGCCAACCTGCCGGCGCGCGCCACCGACAGCCTGGCCTTCGTCATGAACCTGGATTCCAACCAGAGCGTGCCGACCGCTGCGCCGTTCGATCCGGCGGACGTCAACACCTACAACTCCACCTACACCACCAAGGTGTTCGACTCCCAGGGCAAGGAACACACCCTGACCCAGTACTTCGTCAAGACCGGCGACAACGCCTGGGAAGCCCACTACTACGCCGACGGCGCCGCCGTCGGTGGCCCGCAGGCGCTGACCTTCGGCACCAACGGCAGCCTCACCGCGCCGGTCGGCCCGGTGGCCGTCGGCTTCCCGCTGCCGGGCGTCGATCCGATGAACATCGCCATCGACTACAGCAACTCCAGCCAGTACGGCTCCGACTTCGTCGTCACCAGCAACCGCGCCAGCGGCTACGCGGCCGGCGAGCAGACCGGCCTGTCGGTGGAGAAGGACGGCATGGTCTACGCCAACTACAGCAACGGCCAGCGCATGCTGCAGGGCCAGGTGGCGCTGGCCACCTTCGCCAACGCCGGTGGCCTGAAGAACGTCAGCGGCACGGCCTGGGTGGAAAGCGCCGAGTCCGGCGCGGCGCTGATCGGCGTGCCCGGCGTCGGCCCGTTCGGCGAGCTGGTGGCTGGTTCGCTGGAGAACTCCAACGTCGACCTGACCCAGCAGCTGGTCGGCCTGATGGAGGGCCAGCGCAACTACCAGGCCAACACCAAGGTGCTGACCACCAACAAGGAACTCACCCAAGTGCTGTTCGGCGCGATCTGAGGCTGACCCATGGACCGTCTCGGCTACACCGCAATGACCGCCGCCAGCCGCACCATGAGTTCGCTCACGGTGCGCGCCAACAACCTGGCCAACGTCAATACCCCGGGCTTTCGCGCCGACCTGGAACAGGCCCAGGCCGTGGCCGTGGAAGGCTACGGCTACGACAGCCGGCACCTGGCTCAGGTGAAGAACAACGGCGTGAGCCTGGCGCCCGGCGCGCTGATGGCCACCGGACGTGATCTCGACGTGGCGATTCAGGGCCAGGGCCTGTTCGCCGTCGAGGGTGACGACGGCGCCGAGCGCTACACGCGCAACGGCGCGCTGCAGGTCGATGCCGACCTGCGCCTGACCCTGAATGGCCGCGCCGTGCTGGGCGAGGGCGGGCCCATCGTGCTGCCCGAGTACGACAGCCTGCATATCGGCCGCGACGGCACGGTGTCGGTGATCCCGCGCGGCGACTTCCTCACCGCCGAGGTCGATCGCATCCGCGTGGTCGACGTCGCAGCCGGCGACCTGATCAAGGACGCCAGCGGTCTGCTGGCGCGCAGCGACGGCCAGCCGGCCGAAGATATGGAAGCGCCGGTACTGGTTTCCGGCTATCTGGAGGCGAGCAACGTCGGCGCCATCGATCAGCTGGTGGCGACCATGAGCCTGAACCGCCTGTTCGAGACCCAGGTGAAGATGATGAAGGCCGCCGAGGACCTGTCCGAGGCCGGCAACCGGATGATTCGCGGCTCGTAGCACCGTAGGACCGTAGGGTGGGCTTCAGCCCACCGGCGTGCTCTGCAATGGTGGGCTAAAGCCCACCCTACCCACGGAAGCGGACCGCCGCCCTGCCCACCCTACGGGGCACAGGACACGACGCGTAGCCCGGATGCAATCCGGGAACATTTCCCCGGATTGCATCCGGGCTACAGACAAACGAGGTAATGCACATGAGTTCCGCCCTTTGGGTCAGCAAGACCGGCCTGGCCGCCCAGGACAAGGCCATGAGCGCCGTGGCCAACAACCTGGCCAACGTCAACACCACCGGCTTCAAGAGCGACCGCGTGGTGTTCGAGGACCTGTTCTACGCCATCGAGCTGCAGCCCGGTGCCCAGGCCGATCAGGTCAACACCGTGCCGTCGGGCATTCAGCTCGGCAGCGGCGTACGCGTGGCCGGCACGCAGAAGGTGTTCACCGAGGGCAGCATCCAAACCACCGGCCAGCCGATGGACCTGGCCATCATCGGCAACGGCTTCTTCCAGGTGGAGGCGCCCAACGGCGACATCTACTACACCGAGAGCGGCCAGTTCCAGCTCAATGCCGAGGGCGTGATCGTCAACGCCCAGGGTCTGCCGCTGGTGCCGGGCATCGAAGTGCCGGCCGGCAGCAGCCGCTTCACCGTGGGCAGCGACGGTATCGTCACCGCGGTCATGGCCGGCGAGACCCTGCCGGTGGAACTGGGCCAGATCACCCTGGCCAACTTCGCCAACCCGGGCGGCCTGGAAGCCCTCGGCGGCAACCTCTACCGCGAGACCGTGGCCAGCGGCGAGCCGGTGGAAGGCACGCCGGGCGAGGACGGCCTGGGCAACCTCAAGCAGGGTGTGCTGGAAGGCTCCAACGTGCAGGTGGTCGAGGCCATGGTCAACATGATCGCCATCCAGCGCGCCTACGAGGCCAACGCCAAGGTGCTGGACGCCGCGTCCGGCATGCAGCAGTTCCTCAACCAGACCGTGTGACCGCCATGAAGCGCCTGATCCCGCTTGCCCTGCTGCTGACCCTGGGTGGCTGCGCCAGCTTCAACGAGATGCTGCCCGACGAGGACTCCAGCCACTACGAGCCGCTGGCGCTGGACTACAGCCAGCCGCCCACCACCAGCGGCGGCCTGTTCCGCAGCGGCTACAGCGGCTCGCTGGTCGGCGACAAGCGCGCGGTGCGGGTCGGCGACATCCTCACCGTGGTGCTGGACGAATCCACCCAGTCGAGCAAGAGCGCCGGCACCAGCTTCGGCAAGAGTTCCGGTGTTTCCGTGGGCATTCCCACCGTGCTGGGCAAGCAGTACGACCAGCTGGAAAGCTCCGCCGAGGCCGAGCGCGACTTCAAGGGCTCGGCGCGCAGTTCGCAACAGAACACCCTACGCGGCTCCATCGCGGTGACCGTGCATCAGGTGCTGCCCAACGGCACCCTGCTGATCAAGGGCGAGAAGGCCCTGCGTCTGAACCAGGGCGACGAGTACATCCGCCTGGTCGGCCTGGTGCGGGTCGACGACATCAACCGCAGCAACCAGGTGTCCTCGCAGAACGTGGCCAACGCGCGCATCTCCTATGCCGGCCGCGGCGTGCTCAACGACAGCAACTCGGCGGGCTGGCTGACGCGCTTCTTCACCCACCCGATCTTTCCGCTCTGAGGCCCGCTCATGTTCAAACGCTCCCTCGTCTTCCTGCTGCTGAGCTGGCCGCTGTCGACCAAGGCCGTGCCGCTGATGGACCTGGTGGACATCGAAGGCATCCGCGGCAACCAGCTGATCGGCTACGGCCTGGTGGTCGGCCTCGACGGTACCGGCGACAAGAACCAGGTGAAGTTCACCAGCCAGTCGGTGGCCAACATGATCAAGCAGTTCGGCATCAACCTGCCGCCGAACGTCGATCCCAAACTGAAGAATGTCGCCGCGGTGACCGTTACCGCGGAAATCCCGCCGTCCTACAGCCCGGGGCAGACGGTGGACGTCACCGTCTCCTCGCTTGGCGATGCCAAGAGCCTGCGCGGCGGCCAGCTGCTGCTGACCCCGCTGCACGGCGTCGACGGCGAGATCTATGCCCTGGCCCAGGGCGCGCTGGTGGTCGGCGGCCTCAACGCCAGCGGCCAGAGCGGCTCCAGCGTGGCGATCAACTCGGCCAACAGCGGCCGCGTGCCCAACGGCGCCACCGTGGAGCGGATGATCCCCAGCGACTTCAGCGAGCGCGCCGAGGTCATGCTCAACCTGCGCCAGCCTAGCTTCCAGACCGCTGCCAAGGTGGTCGAGGCGGTCAACGGCCGCTTCGGCAGCGGCACCGCCAGCGCGCTCAACGCCACCAAGATCGCCATCCGCGCACCCATCACCAGCACCCAGCGCATCGGCTTTATGGCCATGCTCGAGGGGCTGGAGGTGGAAGAAGGCCGCGAGCGGCCCAAGGTGGTGTTCAACAGCCGCACCGGCACCGTGGTGGTCGGCCAGGGCGTGCGCGTCAAGGCTGCCGCCGTGGCCCACGGCACCCTCACCGTGACCATCAGCGAGAACCCCCAGGTCAGCCAGCCCAATGCCTTCGGCCGTGGCGAGACCACTGTGGTACCGCGCTCCGACGTCGCCGTCAGCCAGGACAAGAACGCCATGTTCAAGTGGCCCGACGGCGCCAGCCTGGACAGCATCATCAGCACCGTGAACAGCCTCGGCGCCACCCCGGACGATGTCATGAGCATCCTCCAGGCGCTGGAGCAGGCCGGTGCCCTCAATGCCGAACTGATCGTGATCTGAGCCATGAGCATCGTTTCCCTCGCCCAACACATGAACAGCCACCGCGGCGCCGCCGATGGCATCGGCAACGCTCGCGAGCAGCAGCTGCACGCCGCCGCCGAGCAGTTCGAGGCGCTGTTTTTGCAGCAGATCCTCAAGCAGATGCGCAAGGCCAGCGACGTGCTCGCCGAAGGCAATCCGATGCGCAGCCGCGAGCTGGACACCATGCGCGACTTCTACGACGAGGTGCTGGCCGAGACCCTGGCCGGGCGCAAGCAGACCGGCATCGCCGACATGCTGGTCAAGCAGCTGTCCGGTGGTGGGGATAGCGCACCTGACCTGGAAGCGGCCGCAGCTGCCGCCCGTTCGGCGGAACTGCCGCAGCGCTCTTCCAGCAGCCTGCTGGAGCCGCTGCGCAGCACCTGGCAACGTGGCGTGGACAGCCTCGGCCAGGTCTGGGACAAGGGTTCGGCGGGCTTTCTCGCCCTGGTCGAACGGGTCATCCAGCAGGAGTCGGCCGGCCGCGTCGATGCCGTGTCGCCCAAGGGCGCGCGCGGCCTGATGCAGCTGATGCCGGACACCGCACGGGAGATGGCCGCCGAACTCGGCCTGCCGTTCAGCGAAGCCCGCCTGACCAGCGATGCCGACTACAACAGGCGCCTCGGCAGCGCCTACCTGGACAAGATGCTGCAGCGCTACGACGGGCACCAGGCCCTGGCGCTGGCGGCTTATAACGCCGGCCCCGGCCGCGTCGACGAATGGCTCAAGGTGCACGGCGACCCGCGCCGCGGCGAGATCGCCACCGGCGCCTGGATCGAGCGTATTCCCTTCCAGGAAACCCGCGACTACACGCGCAAGATTCTCGGCGACCTGGCCAAGACCGAGGCGGCGCCCGCGCCCGCGCGCGATGCCCAGGCAAACGGTCCGCTCAGCGCACAGACCCGCCAGCAGCTGGCCAGCGCCCTGAGCGCCGACAGCGGCCTGCTGCTCGGCGCCGTCGCCGGTAAGCAGGCGCTGGTGCGCGGCGAATTTAAGTCCGCCGCCGATTCCGTCGCCCTGTCCTCAGTAACAGCCCAATCCGCTGCCGACGACGCCCGTGCGCCGCGTCTGGCGGCCTTCGCTCAGCCGGTGCGCTTCGAGCGTCAGGAGTCCTAAGCCGTGACCATCCTCAACCAGATCGCCTACAGCGGCGTGCGTGCCAGCCAGGTCGCCCTGGCCAGCACCGGGCAGAACATCGCCAACGTCAACACCCCCGGTTTCAGCCGCCTGCAGACCATCACCGGGTCGCTGGCCGGACAGGGCGGACTGAGCGTCGGCGGCGGCGTCGAGGTCATCAGCATCCGCCGCATGACCAACGACTTCCACAACCAGCAGCTGTGGCGCGCCACCACCGAGCAGAGCTTCTACAGCGCGTCGCAGCAGTATCTGACCGCGCTGGAAGCGCTGATGTCCGGCAGCGGTTCGAGCATCAGCGCCGGCCTCGACCAGTTCTTCGCCGCCCTGAGCGAGGCCAGCGCCACGCCGGGCTCCATCGCCCTGCGTCAGCAGATCATCAGCGAGGCCGGCAACCTGGCGCAGCGTTTCAACGGCCTGAACAGCAACATCGACGCGCAGATCAAGGCGCTGCAGGAGCAGCGCAGTGCCATGGCCAACGAGATCAACGGCCTGACCGAGAACATCGCCCTGCTCAACAAGAAGATCGTCGAGACCGAGTCGGTCAAGGGCGACAGCACTGCGCTGCGCGATCACCGCGAGAGCCTGATCGGCCAGCTCAGCCAGTTCGCCAAGCTGCGCGTCAACGAGACCCCGGACGGCTCGGTCAGCGTCGCCCTGGCCAACGGTCAGCCGCTGGTGGCCGGGCCCACCGCCGGCCAGCTCAAGGTGGCGATGACCGCAAGCGGCGAGCAGGACGTCAGCCTGGCCTTCGCCGGCACCAGTTTCCCGCTGCGCCAGGACGGCTTCGGCGGCGCCTTCGGTGGTCTGCATGACGTCGAGTACGCCAGCCTGCGGCCGAACCAGCAGGCCCTGCACGACATGGCCAGCCAGCTGGCGCAGATGGTCAACGACGTGCTGGCCACCGGCTTCGACCTGGCCGGCAACCCCGGTCAGCCGCTGTTCGCCTACGACCCCAACAGCACCACTGCCCTGCTGCGTGTCGAGCCCTTGACCGCCGAGCAACTGGCGTTCTCCTCGGCCGCCGGCGAGAGCGGCAACAACGAGGTGCTGCTCGATCTGCTCGGCCTGAAGAACCAGACCATCACCCTGAACGGCAGCCAGGTCACCCTCAACGACGCCTACGCCGGCCTGCTCGGCCAGGTGGCCAGCGACAGCCGGCAGAACCAGGCCGACCTCAAATCCGCCACCGCCGTGACCCAGCAGGCCCAGTCGCAGCGTGACAGCGTCAGCGCCGTGAGCCTGGACGAGGAGGCGGTCAACCTGATGACCTACCAGCAGGCCTACCAGGCCAACATGAAGGTGATCAGCACCGCCAACCAGTTGTTCGACGACATGCTTGCCGCCTTCTGAGGCGCTTTCTAGAGAGAACCAGCCGACATGATGCGCATCACCAACTCGCAGATCACCTCGATGATGCACAACTCGATGAACGCCAGTTCCGCCGAGTTGGGCAAGCTGATGCAGCAGATGGCCACCGGCAAGCGCATCCTGCTGCCGTCCGACGATCCCATCGCCAGCGTGCGGGTGCTGCGGGTGCAACGCGAGGAGGCGAGCCTGGAGCAGTTCCGCAAGAACATCGCCAACGTCTCCGGCAGCCTGTCGACCCAGGAGGCCAACCTCAAGTCCACCTCCGACTCCATGCTCAACGTGCGCGACCTGCTGCTGTGGGCGGCCAACGGCTCCAACACCAGCGAAGACCTGGCGGCCATGGCCGGCGAACTGTCGATCATCGAGGACACCATCTTCAGCTTCGCCAACGTGCGCGATGAGGAAGGCCGCTACCTGTTCTCCGGCACCCTCAGCGACACCCCGGCGCTGAGCTTCGACGCGGCGACCCAGACCTACAGCCTGACCGGTAACGACAAGCACCGTCAGGCCGCCGTGGCCAACGGCGTGCTGGTGGACGAGAACGTCACCGCGGCCAGCGTCTTCGGCGCGGGCGTGGACATGCTCAACCAGCTGCGCGGGCTGATCAACACGCTGCGCGACCCGGCGCTGGACGCCAGCGACCCGGCCGTACGCCAGCAGATCGTCGACACCCTCGGGGCGCTGGATGACACCCATGGCCGGGTGCTCGGCTCGATCACCGAGCTGGGCGGTCGGCAGAATGCCCTGAGCCTGCTCAAGGACAGCAACGAGGACGTCTCGCTGGTCAACCAGAAGATCGAGGGCGAGCTGTCGCAGCTGGACTACGCCGGCGCCACCATCGATCTGAACAACTATCAGCTGGCCCTCGGCGCGACGCAGAAGACCTACCTGAAAATCAACGAGATGTCGTTGTTCAGCCTGCTGTAAGGAGTGGCGCCCGTGATCAAGGTCGACAAACAGCTGCCGGTCGTCACCGCCCTCGATCCGCAGACGCGGCGCCCGGTGCAGGGCGAGCAGGCGGTACAGCGCCATCGCAAGCAGGCGCCCGCCGAGCCCGCGGCGCAGCCGCGCGGCAAGAGCACCAGCTTCAACCTGCAGCTCAACCAGCAGCTGACCTCGATGCAGGCCGCCGACAGCTACCTCGGCGAACTGGCCGGGCGCCTCGGTCAGCTCAAGCTCAGCCTCAGCCGCGAGTTGAGCAATGCCCAGGCCGGCGAACGCGAAGGTCTCAAGCGCGAGCTGGAGCAGGTGCGCCAGTTGCTCGCCGAACGCGGTCAGCGCTCCGGCGAGGCGCTGGATGCCAGCTTCAAGCTGCGCCTCACCGAGCCGGTGCGCAGCCGCTTCAGCCTGCAGGGCCTGGAATCCATGGCCGCCATCCAGCAGGCCGGCAAGGAGACCCTGCTGTTCAGCGCCGGGCGCAAGCTGGCCGAACCGCTGGCGGTGGTGCTCGACGAGGGCCTGAGCGAGCAGCAGATCCTCCGCCGCTTCAATGCCGGCCTCGGCCCGGCCGGTATCCGCGCCGAGGTGGATAACGGCGGTGCGCTGAAATTCAGTGCCCGCGAAAGCGACTGGCAGCAGCTCAAGGGCGAGCTGCGCGTGCAGGGCGAGGGCAAGCTGGCGGCCAAGGCCGCGGCGCCCGTGGTCAGTCAGGAAGAGCAGTTGCTGCGCCTGCCCGATGCCGCCCGCCTGGACGGCGCGCGCGAGTTGCGCCGGGCACTGGACGAAGTGGTGGCGGCGCTGGACAAGATCGGCGCGCTGCGCGAGCAGCTCAGCCATCGCCAGGAAGAGATCCGCGAGTTTCTCGCCCGCCATGCCGAGCAGAACGAACGCGAATGGGCGCGCGACTTCGCCGGCGAGGTGTTCAACCTGATGCGCCGCAGCCCCAGCAGCTACGCCGCGGTGACCCAGACCGTGGTGGCCCAGGCCAACATCAGCCGCTCCAGCGTGGTCAGCCTGCTGTCCTGAAGCTTGCCGGCCGTCAGCCGCGTCCACTCCTGCGGCTGGCGGTCTTTTTTATGTCCGGGCTGCGCCTGAGCGGCGGCAGCCCAGGGTGCGGCCTCAGCGGCGGTTGACCGTCTGCGCCGCACGCAGCACATCGCTGCCGATCTTGCCTTCGTACTCCTGCCACAACGGCTGCATCGCCGCACGCCAGGCTGCGCGCTGCTCGCTGCTAAGACTGACGACCTGATTGCCGGCCGCGACCAGACGCTGGCGATCACGGGCGTTGAGTGCCTCGGCCTCGCGATTCACCGCCAGGGTGACTTCATCGACGATCGCCTCCAGCTGCACGCGAATCGGATAGGGAATGCTGGTCCAGAAGCTGGAGTTGCTCACCAGCATGTAGCTCAGCACACCGTGATCGGTTTCGGTGACGTAGGGCTGCAGCGCGCCCAGCTGCTGGCTGACGATGTTCGACCAGGGGTTCTCTGCGCCCTGCACGCGCCCGGCCTGCAGCGCGGCCTGGGTTTCGGCGAACGGCAGGCGCAGGCTGCTGGCGCCGACCCGGGCGAACTGCTGCTCGAGGATCTCCGACGGCTGGATGCGGAACGCCAGCCCGGCGGCGTCGGCGGGCGTTTGCAGCGCGCGGGTGGCCGAGAGCTGCTTCATGCCGTTGTTCCAGTAGGCCAGGCCGTAGATGTTGTGGCCGGCCATCGAACGCAGCAGCTCGCGGCTCTTCTCGCGCTTCTGGAAGCGCTTGACCGCCTCCAGGTCATCGAACAGGAAGGGCAGGTCGAACACCTGCAGCTGGGTGGTGTACTGCTCGAACTTCGACAGCGACGGCGCCAGCAGCTGCACCTTGTTGTCGCGCAGCGCCTGCAGCTCGTCGGCGTCGCCGAACAGCGTGGAGTTGGGATACACCTCCACCTGCACCTTGCCGGCCAGGCGTTCCTCGGCCAGACGCTTGAACATCAGGGCGCCCTTGCCCTTGGGAGTGTCCTCGGCCACCACGTGGGAGAACTTGATCAGGATCGGCTCGGCCAGAGCCTGTGCGGAACACAGCAGGGCGGCCAGGGCAGCCGCCAGAGAGGTCTTGAACATCGACACACCTTTTTACGGAAAAACGCATAGCGAGGCCTGCGCCGAAACTGGCGGGCCTGGATGCGAATCGGGATGGCTTGCAGGGTTCGGCCTGGCAGATGGCGCCGGCCTCGCCCCTTCGGGGACTACCGGATCGATGCCCGGTTATTGTTGGCATGCTGTCGCTGACCAATCGGTCAGCGACAGAGAGCGCGCATTCTTGCGGAAGGAAGGTGCTGGCACAAGGCCGGTTTTATGAACGGGCGCGCATTCCCGAGTATTGCTCGGCAATTGCCTGGCTCTCGCTCTGGTGCAGGGCTCGCAACGGCGTGGCCAGGCCCTGGCGGGTCAGCTCCAGCACCTCGCGGGCCTGTTCCAGCACCTGGCGTTTCCAGGCGTCGGTCTCGACGTAGAAGGCGGCGCGCAGCTGCGCCTTGATCCGTGCGCGGGTGGCGGCGTCGGTGTCCGGGCGGTTCTCCAGCCACTGCTCGGCGCGCAGCGCGGTGAGCACCTTGAGTCCCGGCTGGGTGCCGTACTCCAGGGTCAGGCCGTTGTACTGGGCCTGGGCGCATTCATTCAGCACCGCCAGGTCGAGGGTGCCGTTGAGCTCGCTGGAGGCGGAGTTGCCCTCGGCGCTGTTGGTCACCTGCGGCCCCCACCACTGACGGGCGCGGGCGATGTCCGCGGGCTCCTGGCGGCCCTTGTAGATGCGCTCGCCGTAGCCGCTGGGGCCGAGCCCGGTGTGCACGTCGATCCAGCCGATGCGCCGGCACTGGCGGCCGTGCTGACGAAGAATCTGGCGCAGCTGGCGGTTGCTCCAGGTCGGCTCGGTGCCGGCGAAGAACAGGCCGCGCGGGTCGCCGTGCTGGCCGCGCGAGATCGCCGCCTGCAGCGCCTTGCGCCCATAACGCAGGGCGTAGCCGTACAGCCCCAGGGTGCTCGCCAGGGTCGGCGGGCAGCGCTCGGGCAGCAGCAGTTTGGCCACCGCGCGGTAGTCGGGGTTGTCCGCCAGCGGCGCGGCGAAGTCCTGGAAGTTGCGGTTGAGGTCGACGTTTTCCTGGGTCACCCGGCGCTCCCAGGAAAAGCCGTAGGGATTCAGCGCATGGATGTACAGCAGCGCCAGGTCACCGCGCTGGCAGGCGGCGAACCAGGCGTCGTCGTCGAGCCGGTCGATCTGGATGGCCGAGCCGCAGAAACCCTCGATGCCGTGGCAGCCGCTGCTCAGCACCAGCAGGTTGGCGGCGTCGGCGGCACCGAGGCGGGCCACGTCGATGGCCAGTTGTTCGCCGTCGCGGCCGGGCAGCGGGTGGACGTGGCTCTCCACGGCGAGGCCGCGGCGGGCGCAGCTGGCGAGAAATTTCTGCCGGGCTTCGGCGTAGCTCTGAGCGAAACAGGACAGGTTCATGGCGCATTCCGTGTCGGTGGTAGGGCGCCCGCGCGGGTGGGCGGGCATGGCCGGGCCCATGGCGCTGGCGGTTGGCCTGCGCCGGGCGACGGCGAGTGGGTGGTGGTGCGGCGCTGGTGGCCTTTTGGGCGACCGGCCGGGGTCAGGCGTCGAGCACGATGCGGCCCAGGCTGCTGGCCCGGCCGGCGTACTCCACCGTCTCTATCTCGATGCGCGTGCCGAACTCGGCAGACAGCCCGGCCAGACGCTCGAGGATGCGCCGCGCCTGGTTCTGGTTGTCCGCCGTGTCGAAGGCCAGGCGCGGAATGCCGCGTTCGGCGTCGCGTCCGCCATGGCCCAGTTCGATGGGGTGCAGCAGCAGTTCGCGCAGCTGGCCGTCGGCGCGGAAGCGGCACTCGGCGACCACGCTTTCGAACCAGATCGGCGCGCCGAACAGACCGGCCACGCGCTTCCATTCGAGGAACTCGGCCGGGGTGCTCAGGCGCGGGTTGGTGATGCCCTTGGGCCCGATCAGCGCCTCGGCGGCCTGCCACTCGCGGCTCTCCCACTTGTCCGCCGGGACGATCTGCATGCTGTTGTCCATGAAGCAGAAGTTGCCCAGCGAGTAGAGCAGCGGCTTGCCGGCGTAGATCTCGATGCCGCGCAGCTGATGCGGGCCGTGGCCGCAGAGCATGTCGGCGCCGTTGTCGACCAGCTGGCGGGCCAGCGCCGGCAGGTAGTCGGGTACCGCGGCGGTGAAGTTGTCCGGCTCATGGGTGTGCTGGGCGACGATGCTGAAGTCGCTGGTCTGCTTGGCCTGGCGCTGGTGGCGGAGGATCTCGGCCTGGTCGCGCGGGTCGCATTGGTAGTGGATGCGCAGGCTGCCCGGCGCGGCTTCGGGGTCGACGCGGTAGTGCAGGGCCATGCCCAGGTGCAGGCTGTGTTCGCCGTGCAGGGCCTTGAGCAGGTAGTGGTCCTGGTAGGCCTCCTGGGCGTTGAGGCGCTTGAGCACGGCGAAGTCCTCGGCGCTGACCAGGCGGTGCGGCGTGGTGCGCAGCGGATTGAGGCCGGGCCGCGGTGCCACCTGGCCGAGGCCGTCGGCAGCCGGGGCGTTGGCCTCGAAGGTGGTGGCGTAGGAGGTCAGCGACACCCGCG
>NZ_JAODYT010000078.1:0-18168 GCF_029834875.1 Pseudomonas sp. GD04158
GCAGCTCGCCGCCTTCCCCCAGCGCTGCCTGCTGGCCGACCGCGCCAGTGTCTATGCACAGTGGGATCTGCCGTTGAGCGAGGCGCTGGTCGGCGAATTCCGCGGTGGCCTGGCGGTGGTGGCCAGCGGCGAGACGGTGGCGGGTGCGCGACGCTTTCGCGACGGCAAGGGGCGCCACGGCACCTTCTGAACAGGCCGCACTTTTGTCGGGTGTGGCCCGTGCGCGGGCCGGCTAAGCTGCGTGCATGCCCCTCACAAGGAATGCTCGATGCGCCGTTTGCTCCTGCCCTTGCTCGCCGTCCTGCTCGTCGGTTGCTCGACCCCCGGCGCCTTCTTCGGCGACCTGGACGGCGATGCCTTCGCGCCTCATGTCCTCAGCGACGAAGATCATGCCCTGGTCTACCTGTACCGCCCGCGCAACGACTGGGCCGATCAGGAACTGGAGGCGCCTGCGCTGTTTCTCGACAATCGCTTGATCGGCAGCCTGCCCAGCAACGGCTATCTGGTGCTGGAGTTCGACGCCGCCAGCTACAAGCTGGAGATGCGCCGGCCTCTGGCCGGCAGCTTCTGGACACTGCTGGCCGACGGGCCGCTGGACTTCACCCTGATCGCCAGCTTCACCCTCGATGCCGCCGTGGGCAGTACCTATTACCTGCGCTACGACGAGGACGGCCCCCCGCCGCAGGGCAGCGTGCTGGATGGCGGCGGCGACGGGCCGTTGCAACTGGTGGCGGCGGCGCTGGCCGATACCGAGCTGAGCGCCACGCGCCAGGTGCAGCCCATGACCCGGATTGCTGCCAGCGTCGAAGACCCGGAGCGCCCGCAGCGCGGCTTCTGGCGCTCCGTCGGCCAGGCACTGGACAAGATCGGCATCTGACGCCCCTGGGGCCGCGCGGCATGCCCTGCGGAGTAGTACCGGGCTGTTACCTGTCGGAGGAACTAGGGGCGAATAATGGCTTCGCTCCCCCCACCTTCAGGAGACGATCATGGCTGCCAAGAAGATTCTGATGCTGGTCGGCGACTACGCCGAAGATTACGAAACCATGGTGCCGTTCCAGGCGCTGCAGATGGTCGGTCACACCGTGCATGCGGTCTGCCCGGACAAGGTCACCGGGCAGACGGTGCGTACCGCCATTCACGATTTCGAGGGCGAACAGACCTACAGCGAGAAGCCTGGGCACAACTTTGCGCTCAACTTCGACTTCGCCAAGGTCAGTGCCGAGGATTACGACGCCCTGGTCATCCCCGGCGGGCGCGCGCCGGAGTATCTGCGCCTGAATGGCGACGTCGTGGCGCTGGTCAAGGCCTTCGCCAAGGCCGACAAGCCCATCGCTGCGGTCTGCCACGGCGCCCAGCTGCTGGCAGCGGCCGGCGTGCTGGAGGGGCGTGAATGCAGCGCCTATCCTGCCTGTGCGCCGGAAGTGGCGTTGGCTGGTGGCACGTATGTGGATATCCCGGTGGATCAGGCCCATGTGCAGGGCAACCTGGCGACGGCGCCGGCCTGGCCTGCGCACCCGGCCTGGCTGGCCGGTTTCCTCAAGCTGCTGGGCACCGAGATCCGCCTGTAACCGACCCGTAGCCCGGTTGCAGTCCGGGGTGCATGATTGCCGGTATTTCCCGGATTGCATCCGGGCTACGACGCTCGTGAGGAGATGAAGCCGATGTGCGAACTCTATGTGAAGGCCGACCCGATTCTCTACGAGTCGCGCTCGCGCTCGCTGCGCATCCACGGCGTGGTGACGACCCTGCGTCTGGAGAATCAGTTCTGGGACATCCTGCGCGAGATCGCCGAAGTCGATGGCATGACCACCAATCAGCTGATCGCCAAGCTTTATGAAGAGGTCATGGATTTTCGCGGTGAGGTGGTCAACTTTGCCTCTTTCCTGCGCGTCAGCTGCACCCGCTACCTGGCGCAGAAGGCCGGGCGGCAGGTGCCGCTGCGGGTGGTGGGCACAGCCGTCTGAGTCATTGATACATCCAGAAATTCGGATGTTCCTGCTCCGGTGCGGCAGCGGGTTTCTGGCTGGGGCGAACGTGCTGGAAAAGACGTTTGATGGCGCTCATGGGTAAGACTCCTGTGTGTTGAATGAACAGGAGCGCATGATCCGGTCTCGCCTTGGATTGATGAATTCAATTGTGGCTATCGCATCGATTATCTAAAGGCGGTTTTCAGCCGCCCACCTGCGCGATCCAGTCGTTGAGGTTGTAGTAGTTGCTGATGCGCGCCACCTTGCCGTTCTTGATCTCGAAGAAGGCGCCGGCAGGCAGCACGTAGGTCTGGCCGTTGGCGGGCGGCAGGCCTTCGTCGTCGGCCAGGTACTCGCCGTGCACCACGAACTCGGCGGCGGCGCGGCTGCCTTCGGCGTTCTGCATCACCACGATGTCGGCCAGGCGCTCGCGGTAGCAGCGGTTCATCTTGTCCATGAAGGCGGCGAAGGTGGCCTTGCCGATCTGGCGTTCGCCCTGGTTGATGTCGTGCACCACGTCCTCGGCCAGCAGGTCGAGGAAGGCGGGCATGTCGCCGGCGTTGAAGGCGGCGTAGTAGGCCTGAACCAGTTCGGTGGCGGTCATGGCTAAGTTCCTTTCGTAGCATGGTTAGTGGTGGGTTGGCGCGCATGATAAGTTCGCGCATTCGAGCCGGCATAGCCGCCGGCGTCACCCTGCTGCTGGCGAACGACTTCACATGGACATCGAATTGCTCCGGGGGCCGCAGATAGCACCCCATATCGAGGACCTGGCGCAGCTACGAATCACGGTCTTCCGCGAATTTCCCTACCTCTACGATGGCAGCTTCGACTACGAGGCCGAGTACCTGGGCACCTATGTGCGCAGCGTCGGCAGCCTGTGCGTGCTGGTGCGGGACGAGGGCCGTGTGGTCGGCGCCTCCACGGCGCTGCCACTGGCTGACGAAACCGAGGAGTTCCAGCAGCCCTTTCTCGCCGCGGGCTGGGACCCGGCGCGCATCTTCTACTGCGCCGAGTCGGTGGTGTTGCCGGCCTGGCGCGGACGTGGCCTGGGCGTGCGCTTCTTCGCCGAGCGCGAGGCCCACGCGCGGCGCCTGGGCCATTTCGACTGGTGCGCCTTCTGCGCCGTGCAGCGCCCGGCCGACCACCCGCGGCGGCCCGCCGACTATCAGCCACTGGACGCCTTCTGGGCGCGCCGCGGCTATCGCCATCATCCGGAATTGCACACCCGCTACCACTGGCGCGACCTGGACGAGGCCGAGGAGTCGGCCAAGCCCATGTCGTTCTGGCTGAAGGAGCTCACCCCATGATCAAGGTTGCCGCCTGCCAGTACCACATCGATCTTTTCACCACCTGGGATGCCTACGCCGAGCACCTCACCACCCTGTGCGAGGAGGCGGCCGGGCAGGGCGCCGAGTTGCTGCTGCTGCCGGAGTACGCCGGTCTGGTGCTCACCGGTCAATTGCCGGCGGCCGAGCGCAGCGACCTGCACGGCTCCATCGCCGGCATCCAGCCACTGCTGCCGCGCTGGCTGGAACTGTGCGAAAGCCTGGCGCGGCGGCTCAAGGTCCATCTGCAACCCGGCTCGGTGGCCGTGCTGGATGACGATGGCGTCTATCGCAACCGCGCCTGGCTGTTCGGCCCGGACGGCTGCCTGGGCAGTCAGGACAAGCTGATCATGACGCGCTTCGAGCTGGAGCAGTGGCACATCGCGGCCGGCAGCGGGCTCAAGGTGTTCGACACGGCGCTGGGCAAGCTGGGCATCCTGATCTGTTACGACAACGAATTCCCGCTGCTGGCGCGCACCCTGGCCGAGGCGGGTGTGGACCTGATCCTGGCGCCCAGTTGCACCGATACCGAGGCCGGTTTTCATCGTGTGCGCATCGGTGCCCAGGCGCGTGCCCTGGAGAACCAGATCGCCGTGCTGCATTCGCCAACCGTGGGCCTGGCGCCCTGGTCGCCGTCGCTGGACGAAGGCTACGGCCGCGCCTCGCTGTACGTGCCGTCGGACTACGGCATGCCGGCCAGCGGTATCGTCGCCGAGAGCGCGGAACTGTGCCCCTCGCGCAGTCACTGGCTGATCTGCGAGCTGGACCTGGACGAAGTGCGCCGCGTGCGCGAGCAGGGCCAGGTATTCACCCGCCGCGACTGGCCGCGGCAGTTCGACGACGGCCGGCTGGTGCTGCGTTGACCGCGATGCAGGCACCGCCCGACTCGCCGCGGGCCGCCTACCAGCGTGCGCTCGCTACCGGCTTCGTGGTGGATGCCGCGCAGCATCGTGCGGTCGAGGCGCTGCAGCACTGTCACCAGGCCGTGCACCGGGGCGAGCGACCGCTGGGTGTGTACCTCTGGGGGCCGGTCGGTCGTGGCAAGACCTGGTTGATGGACAGCTTCTACAACACGCTGCGCGTGCCGGCGCGGCGGCAGCATTTTCACCACTTCATGCAGTGGGTGCATCGCCGCCAGTTCCAGCTCACCGGCAATGCCGATCCGTTGCGCCTGCTGGCCGAGGAACTGGGGTGCGAGCTGCGCGTGCTGTGTTTCGACGAGCTGTTCGTCAGCGACATCGGCGATGCCATGCTGCTCGGTCGCCTGCTCAGCCTGCTGGTGGAGCAGGGCGTGGTGCTGGTGGCGACTTCCAACCAGCCGCCGGCTCAGCTCTACGCCGATGGCTACAACCGCGAGCGTTTCCTGCCGGCCATCGCCGCGCTCGAGGCGCATATGCAGGTGGTCGCCGTGGACGGCGAGCAGGATCATCGCCTGCATCCCGGTAGCGAGGTGCAACGCTACTGGGTGCAGCAGCCACAGGCGCTGGGTCAGCTGTTCGCTCGTCTGTGCGAGGGACAAACCATCAGCCGCGAGCCGGTAGAACTCAGCCATCGCCGTATCGAAAACCTCGGCCATGGCCCAGCGGCGCTCTGGTGCCGCTTCCGTGATCTGTGCGAGCAGCCGCTGGCCGCGCCGGATTTCATCGAACTCTGCGAGCGTTTCCCGGCGATCCTGCTTGGCGAAGTGCCGCGCCTGGGCGGTAAGCAGCGCGAGGGACGCATCGCCCGTGGCACCGAGGACGGTGCCGAGCGGGTCGATGCCGGTGACCGGAAACTGCCTGCGCTGTCGCGCAACGACGATGCGGTACGTCGCTTCATCGCCCTGGTCGACGAGTGCTACGACCGCCGCGTGCCGCTGTATATCGAAGCCGAGGTGGCGCTGGACGAGCTGTACACCCAGGGCTACCTCGACTTTGCCTTTCGCCGCACGCTGAGCCGTTTGCGCGAGATGCAGCTGGAGCGCTTCGGCCGCTCATAGGATCAGCATCTGCAGCTCGCGGCCGACCGTGACGTTGATGCTGCCGCCGCTCGAACGCACGCTCTGGCTGGTGCCACGCAGCGGGTTGTAGAGGGTGCCGCTGCCACTGCGTTGCAGGCGCACGGTGCCGTTCTCCTGCGCCCAGAACATCCACAGCCAGCGCCCATCGGCGCGCTGCCAGGCGATGCTGAACATGCCGGCCGGCGCACTGGCGAAGGCTGGCGGGTCCAGTGGCGTGAGGCTGGGGCCGCTGATCTGCAGGAAACGCTTGAGTGCCTGGTAGGCGGGCTTCTCGCTGCCGTTCAGGCGCAGGAGACCATAGAACTGGTCGCGTGGCGTGGCGCGCGCATCCAGATCGCTGAGGGTGAAGAGAAAGATGCGGTCGAAATCCATCGCGCTCATCAGCGCCAGGCGCCGCAGTATGTAGTCGGCCTGGCCCTGTTCGCCGATGATCGGTTGCAGTTCCACCGGCCCGGCATAACTCGACCAGCCGAACTCCGTGGCCCAGATTGGCCCGCTACCGGAATGGCGCAGATACTGGTTGACCGTATTGGCGTGGGCAATGAAATCGCCGACGCCGGGCACGTCGCCCTCAGGCTCGTGACTGTAAGGGTGATAGGCCGTCACTCGATCCGGCCTTACGCTGCCCAGCTGGGTCATGGCCTGCAGCATCAGGCCGCCACGTACGGGCATCTGGCTGTAGTAGGCGTGGCCGCCTATCACCTGGGTGGCGTCCGGGCGGGCGGCGGTCAGTGCGCCGAGGCTGCTTTCCAGCAACTGTTGGTACTGGGCCGGATCTTCGGCCGGCTGCCAGAAGGGTGGAATGTTCTGCTCGTTCCAGACCTGCCAGGCACCGACATGGGGATAGCGGCTGGCCAGTGTGGCGAAGCTGTTGGCGAACAGTTGCGGGTTGGTTGGCGGGTACTGGTCGGGGTTGCTCACGCCGGCCGGTGCGGACGTGGCGAAGGGGGCCGAACCGACCAGGTACACCAGGGGCTTGAGTTGTTCCTGCTCGATCACCTGCATCAGGCGATCAAGGTCCGTCCATTGCCATTGTCCCGGGGCGGGCTCCAGGCGCTCCCAGTGCAGGCCCAGGCGAATCCACCGCAGATCGAGCGCCTTCAACTTGGCGATCTGCTGTCGATAGGTCTGCTCGGGAAACCACTGCAGTTGTACGTTGAGGCCCAGGAAGTCCGACCAGACCACCGGGCGCGGCGCCTTCATCGAGTTCGAGGGGGCGGCCTGGGCGCCCAGACCGAGGCCCAGTGACAGAGACAACAGACCCGCGCCCAGGGCGCGACGCAGGCGGAAGGAGGGGATGCTGAACATGGCTGCTCTCCCTTGCGAGAGTGACTCGGAATAGCAGCTTAAGACCGGCCCATCGGCTGCAAACCTGGCGGTACCAGGCTTGGTGATGGAGGGCAGCGATAACGCGACTGACGGTTTGATGGCGTTTTGCTAAGCCAGAAGATTGACGTTTGGAGTTGTCACTTGGCGTTGCCAGGCCGTCGAACGACGGATTTGGCAGCCTATCGGGCCCGCGCTGTCGTCACACTGGCGTCTGCCCAAGGGGCTCCAGCCTGTGGTGCTGTCGTCCGCCACTTATCGGCAGTGTTGCCTTAGACGGCGTCTTCCGCTGCCTTGCCTGCCGGATTCTCGCGCGTCGGCATGGCGAGAATTTCAGGCAGCACTTCGCGGGCGAACACGTCGTGCAGGCGGCGCAGTTCGGCCACCGGGTCGAGGTGGTGGTCGACGCGGATGTCCCACAGTGGATATTGCTCCCGATCGACCACATAGATCACCGCCGAGGACTCACCGTGGCGGTCACCACCGCACCGGTCGCCGGCTGCCAATGCCTCGATCAGGCGCTCGATCAGCGGGCGGTCGTCGCCGCGGCGAAAGGCCTCGGCTACCGCTTCCAGCACCTGCGGGCCAACCAGGCGGTTACCCTGTACGGAGAACTGCTCGCCGGCCAGCGAACCGGCCCAGGGAATGCACTTCTCTCCGGTCCAGCAGACCGTGTCGCCTTGGGCGTCGATCAGCGCGCACTGGCGCAGCTCCATGCAGGGATCGGTGCCTTTGAGTTGCTGCAGCGCCTCCTGCGCCGAGAGCCCCTGGCGCAGCAGCGCCAGGCCATCCAGGCCGAGATAGGGGTTGACCTGGGCCTGGGTCGCCACCGCGCCGACACCGGCCGCTGCGTGGCTGAGCAGCTTGCCCACGGCAGGCATGGCGGTGGCCGCGGCAACACCGAACTGACCGCTGCGCGGGCAACGGGCAATGATGGAAAAGGTCATGACGACTCCTGGGCGATTTTCAGCTTAGGCCATGGGTGGGCAAGTATCGTTCCGCTTGGTGGTGGACGGTGCGGCCTTTGCCAGCGGGCAGCAGGCGTCGTCTAATGCGCGCAGTTCACTGCCCGATATGAGGAACGCCGCATGATTCTTGGCCAGCCGCTTGCCCAATGGCGCGCGCAATATCCGCTGCTCGACGAGCTGATCGCCCTGCGCGAAACCAGCTGGTTCAACCCCGCCGTGGCGCCTGCTGCCGAAGCACTGGGCGATGTCGGTTTGAGTGCTGCGGATGTGGCTGATGCCGGCGCGCGCCTCGAACGTTTCGCGCCGTACCTGGCCCGGGCGTTCCCGCAGACGGCCGCCAGCGGCGGCATCATCGAGTCGGATATTTTGCCCTTGCCGCAGATGCAGGCGCTGCTGCGTGAAGAGGCCGAAGGCGAGATCGGCGCGCTGTGGCTCAAGCGCGACAGCCATCTGCCCATCTCCGGTTCGATCAAGGCCCGTGGTGGCATCTACGAGGTGCTCAAGCATGCCGAGGACCTGGCGCTGGCGGCCGGTCTGCTCGGTCTCGACGACGATTACGCCTGCCTCGACAGCGACGCGATGCGCGCCTTCTTCGGCGGCTATCAAGTGGCGGTCGGCTCCACCGGTAACCTCGGCCTGTCCATCGGCATCATCAGTGCACGTCTGGGCTTTCAGGCCACCGTGCATATGTCGGCCGATGCGCGCCAGTGGAAGAAGGACAAGCTGCGCGCCCATGGCGTGACCGTGGTCGAGTACGCCAGCGACTACAGCGTCGCCGTGGAGCAGGGGCGCCGCCAGGCCGAGGCCGATCCGCGTTGCCACTTCGTCGACGACGAGAACTCCAGGCACCTGTTTCTCGGTTACGCGGTGGCCGGTGAACGCCTCAGGCAGCAACTCGCGGCGGCCAATGTCGTGGTCGATGCCGAGCATCCGCTGTTCGTCTACCTGCCCTGTGGCGTCGGTGGCGGGCCGGGTGGCGTGGCCTTCGGCCTGAAGCTGGCATTCGGTGACGCAGTGCACTGCCTGTTCGCCGAACCCACGCATTCGCCGTGCATGCTGCTCGGCGTCCACACCGGGCGACACGAAGAACTGGCGGTGCAGGATTTCGGCATCGACAACCGCACTGCGGCCGATGGCCTGGCGGTCGGTCGACCATCGGGGTTCGTCGGCCGTGCCATGCAGCGCCTGATCGACGGCTATTACACGGTCAGCGACGAGCAGATGTTCCGTTACCTGGCGCTCATGGAACAGACCGAGGGCCAGCGCCTGGAGCCTTCGGCCCTGGCCGGGATGCCGGGTGTATTGCGCGTGCTGGGTGAGCGGCAGGGCTATCGCCAGCGCCTGGGCCTGACGCCGCAGCGCATGGCGCGGGCGACCCATCTGGTCTGGGCGACTGGCGGCAGCATGGTGCCGCAGGCGGAGATGGACAGTTACCTGGCGCGGGGGCGGCAGCTGTTGCAGGGCGCCTGAAAACGCAGAAGCCCGGCACATGGCCGGGCTTCTGCTTTGCAGCGTTGACGCTTACTTCACTTCCACCGCCAGGCTTTCGGCGATCTTCTTGTTCCAGATCGCAGGGCCGGTGATGTGCACCGACTCGCCCTTGGTGTCGACCGCGACGGTCACCGGCATGTCCTTCACTTCGAACTCATAGATGGCTTCCATTCCCAGTTCTTCGAAGGCCAGCACCTTGGACTTCTTGATCGCCTGGGCCACCAGGTAGGCGGCGCCGCCGACGGCCATCAGGTACACGGCCTTGTTGTCCTTGATCGCGTCGATGGCGATGGGGCCGCGCTCGGACTTGCCGATCATGCCCAGCAGACCGGTCTGCTCGAGGATCTGGCGGGTGAACTTGTCCATACGGGTGGCGGTAGTGGGGCCAGCCGGGCCAACCACTTCGTCACCAACCGGATCGACCGGGCCGACGTAATAGATGAAGCGACCCTTGAGGTCCACAGGCAGTTGCTCGCCCTTGTTCAGCATGTCGACCATGCGCTTGTGCGCGGCGTCGCGGCCGGTGAGCATCTTGCCGTTGAGCAGCACGGTCTCGCCCGGCTTCCAGCTCTGCACCTCTTCCGGGGTCAGGGTGTCGAGGTTGACGCGGCGCGCGCTCGGGCCGGCTTCCCAGACGATTTCCGGGTAGGCGTCCAGATCCGGCGCTTCCAGAACGGCCGGGCCCGAGCCGTCGAGCACGAAGTGGGCGTGACGGGTGGCGGCGCAGTTGGGGATCATGCACACCGGCAGGGACGCGGCATGGGTCGGGTAATCCATGATCTTCACGTCGAGCACGGTGGTCAGGCCGCCCAGACCCTGGGCGCCGATGCCCAGCTGGTTGACCTTCTCGAACAGCTCCAGACGCAGCTCCTCGATGCGGTTCTGCGGGCCGCGGGCCTGCAGCTCGTGAATGTCGATGTGCTCCATCAGCACTTCCTTGGCCATCACCGCGGCCTTCTCGGCGGTGCCGCCGATGCCGATGCCGAGCATGCCCGGCGGGCACCAGCCGGCGCCCATGGTCGGCACGGTCTTCAGCACCCAGTCGACGATGGAGTCGGACGGGTTGAGCATGGCCATCTTCGACTTGTTCTCGGAGCCGCCGCCCTTGGCCGCGACGTCCACTTCCACCTTGTCGCCGGGGACGATGGAGTAGTGGATCACCGCCGGAGTGTTGTCCTTGGTGTTCTTGCGGGCACCGGCCGGGTCGGCCAGGATCGAGGCGCGCAGGACGTTCTCCGGCAGGTTGTAGGCGCGACGCACGCCCTCGTTGATCATGTCGTCGACGCTCATGGTGGCGCCGTCCCAGCGCACGTCCATGCCGACCTTGATGAACACGGTGACGATGCCGGTGTCCTGGCAGATCGGGCGGTGGCCGGTGGCGCACATGCGCGAGTTGATCAGGATCTGCGCCATGGAGTCCTTGGCCGCCGGGGACTCTTCCTTCAGGTAGGCCTCGTGCATGGCCTGGATGAAGTCGACGGGGTGGTAATAGGAGATGAACTGCAGGGCGTCGGCGACGCTCTGAATCAGGTCGTCCTGCTTGATCACGGTCATTGGGGCGCTCCTCTATCAGGGAACATCTATAAGGAAGCGCCGAATCAGAACCCGGCGCAACGGCGAAAAATGGTCGGGAACGATTTCACCTCGCCCGCGACGGCCTTCTGCAGCGCGCCAGCGACGGCAGGCAACAAAAAAGGCGCGGCAGTATAGCGCGACGGTCGCACAGGGCACAGCCGCCAAAGGTCGATGGTGCTAGCCGTGGGCGCTCTCGGCGCGCTAGGCAATTTGTGATCACGGGGGTAGAGTAACGGCCAGATGCCAGTATGGGATGGAGCCCATGAGCTCAACCAGCCGCCGAGGCACTCAACGCAGCCTGCAGAGCCTTCTGCTCAAACGCTTCGCCATGGCATTCGCTACCTACGCGATGATGGCGCTCGTCTGCTGGTTCGCCGTACTCAACGACCTGTTCCTCGGCCCCGTCAGCGCCGCCGTCTGGCTCACGCTGGGCGTGTTCGGCAGCCAACTGGTGTTTCTCTGGATCTTCCTCAGCGGGCGCAACCTGCGCTTCGACGATCCCAGCCTGACCGAGGCCCAGGTACTGGTCGCGCTGGCCTGGCAGCCACTGGTGATGGCCTTCTTCGACACCGCCCGCGGCAGCATGATGGTGTTCTACGTGCTGATCCTGCTGTTCGGCGTGTTCCAGCTGCCGCCCAAGGTATTCGCACGTTGCGCCGCCTTTGCCTTCTTCGGCTTCACCGCGATGGTGCTGGTGGAGGCCTATCGCATGCAGTTGGTGGACCCGAGCATGGCCTGGCTGCAGGTCTGGGTGCTGTTCGTCCTGCTGGTCTGGCTGTGCCTGTTCTCCAGCTACGTGCAGGCCATGCGCAAGCGCATGCGCCAGCGCCGTTTCGCCCTGCAGGCACACCAGGACACCCTGCGCGGGATGATGCGCCAGCTCGAGGATCTGGTGGCCACCGACGAGCTGACCGGGCTGTTCAACCGCCGCCATTTCCTGCGTCTGGCCAGTCGCGAGCTGGAGCATCTCGGGCACGGGCGCCAACACGGTCTGGCCTTGATCGACCTGGACCATTTCAAGCGAATCAACGATGCTCATGGCCATGCCGCTGGCGATCGGGTGCTGCAGACCTTCGCCGCGGTAGCCCGTGCCTGTCTGCGTGACGGCGACATCATTGCCCGCTACGGCGGTGAGGAATTCGTGCTGCTGCTGCCCAATACCGATGCCGATCAGTTCACCACCTGCTGCGAGCGGCTGCGCGAGGCGTTCGCCCGGGCCGAGCCGGTGGGGGTGAAAATCGACAACCTCAGCCTGTCCGCCGGCATGACGCTGCTCACCGCCGGCGATCAGCTGGACGAAGCGCTGCAACGTGCCGACCAGGCGCTGTACCAGGCCAAGCGCGGCGGTCGCAACCGTTGCGATGCCAGTTGGGAGCGCGCCGGTGCCTGAGCTGCGCGTCGGCGCTCGGCAACTGCAGGTCGCCAGCCAGAGCAATCTGCTCGATGCGCTGCTGGCCGGTGGGGTCGCCGTGCCCTACAGCTGTCGCGCCGGCAGTTGCCACGCCTGTCTGGTGCGCTGCGTAACCGGCGAGCCGCTGGATCGTCTGCCCGAGGCGCTGGCATCTGACAAGCGCGCCGAGGGCTGGCGTCTGGCCTGCCAGTGCCAGGTGGTCGGCGATCTGGATGTCGAACCCTTCGACCCGCAGCGCGACGGGATTGCCGCCCAGGTGGTGGGGCTCGACTGGCCCAGCCCGCAGGTGTTGCGCCTGCGTCTGCAGCCCGCGCGCGCACTGCGCTACCAGGCCGGCCAGCACCTGGTGCTGTGGATTGCCGACAACATAGCGCGACCCTATTCGCTGGCCAGCCTGCCCAGCGAGGACCCCTGGCTGGAATTTCACCTCGATTGCCGCCTGCCTGGCGCCTTCTGCGACGCTGCGCGTCGTCTGCAGCTCGGTGATGGCCTGCGTCTGGGCGAGCTGCGCGGTGGCGCGCTGCATTACGACGCCGACTGGCAGGCGCGGCCACTCTGGCTGCTGGCCGCCGGTTCCGGCCTGGCGCCGCTGTACGGCGTGTTGCGCGAGGCATTGCGGCAGGACCACCAGGGCGCCATTCGTCTGTTGCACGTGGCCCACGAGCCGACCGAGCACTACCTGGCCAGCGAGCTTCGCGCCTTGGCGGCGCAGCATGCGAACCTGCAGGTGGAGCTGGTGACGGCGGCGCAGTTGCCGGCTGCTTTGGCCGAACTACGACTTGTCTCGCGGCAGACCCTCGCCTTACTCTGCGGCCATCCGGAGACGGTCGACGGCTTCGCGCGGCGTCTCTACATGGCGGGTTTGCCGCGCAGCCAGATGTTCGCCGACGTCTTTCTAACCCGTACCTAGGGTGCCCGGGGCCGCCTCGGCTGTGCATACCAGATCCGATGGCATCGGGCTTCTGGTGCGCACAGCGCACCCTACGGTTTTGGAGCCTTGTATGAGCGAATACCTGCATATCGAACGCGACGGCGGTCTGCTGACCCTGCGCATGCAACGACCTGACAAGAAGAACGCGCTGACCCGCGCCATGTACGCCGGTATGGCCGAGGTGCTGGACCAGGCGGCTCAGGACCCGAGCGTACGCGTCGTCCTGCTGACCGGCAGCGAGCAATGCTTTACCAGCGGCAACGACGTCGCCGACTTCCTCCAGGCGCCGCCGACCGGTCTGAACAGCGAAGTGTTCCAGTTCATGCGCGCGCTGTTCGAGTTCCCCAAACCCGTGGTGGCGGCGGTGGCCGGCCCGGCCGTGGGTATCGGCACCACGCTGCTGCTGCATTGCGATCTGGTCTACGTCAGCCGTGATGCGCAGCTGAAGATGCCGTTCGTCAACCTCGGCTTGTGCCCGGAGTACGGCTCCAGCCTGATCCTGCCGCGTCTGCTGGGGCACGCGCGAGCCGCCGAGTTGCTGTTGCTCGGCCAGGCGTTCAGCGGCGAACAGGCGGCGGCCTGGGGCATCGCCAATCAGGCGCTGGACGACGGTGCGGCGACGCTGGCCAAGGCGCGCGAGATGGCCAAGCACTTTCTCGACCTGGCGCCCTCGGCAGTGGTCGACAGCAAGCGCCTGATGCGTGCGCCGGGGCGCGAGGAGCTGCGCAAGGTGATCGAGGAGGAGGGCGCCCTGTTCGGCCAACGCCTGCGCTCGCCGGAGGCCGTCGAGGCACTGACCGCATTCATGCAGCGCAGAAAGCCGGATTTCTCCAGATTCGCGTAGGGTGTCGCGGGGCCCCTAGGCCGTGCGCACCTGCTGTTCGCCGGGAGCGTGCGGCGTCGACGGCGGTTCGGGCTGGAACGTGGCGTGCTGCAAGAGCGCTGGTGCGCATGGCGCACCCTACGGGATGGCGCAGGTTGCGTGGGGTGTCGCGGGGCCGCCTAGGTCGCGCGCACTGCCGGCTAGAAAAAAGAAAAGGCCGCTTATCGAGCGGCCTTTTGCATGTGCAGATCACTCACACCATCGGATCGCCGACGTGCAGGATCTTCATGGTGTTGGTGCCGCCGGTACCGTGGTAGCTGTCGCCCTTGGTCAGGATGACCCAGTCGCCCGGCTCGACCACGCCACGCTTGAGCAGCTCGTCCACCGCGGCCTGGCTGACCTTGTTCGCCGGCAGCGAGGCCGGGTCGAAGGGCACGGTGTAGACGCCGCGGAACAGCGCCACGCGGGCCTGCGCCTCGCGGTGCGGGGTGAAGGCGAAGATCGGGATCGAAGAGCGGATGCGCGACATGATCAGCGGGCTGTAGCCACTCTCGGTCAGGCTGATGATGGCCTTGACCCCGGGGAAGTGGTTGGCGGTGTACATGGTCGCCAGGGCGATGCTTTCGTCGCAGCGCTCGAAGGTGCGACCCAGACGGTGGCTGGACTGCTTGCTGGTCGGGTGTTTCTCCGCGCCCAGGCACACGCGGGCCATGGCCTCGACGGCTTCCACCGGGTATTCGCCGGCGGCGCTTTCGGCCGACAGCATCACCGCATCGGTGTAGTCCAGCGCGGCGTTGGCTACGTCGGACACCTCGGCGCGGGTCGGCATCGGGCTGTGGATCATCGACTCCATCATCTGCGTCGCGGTGATCACCGCTTTGTTCAGGCGGCGAGCGTGGGCAATGATCTTTTTCTGAATGCCGACCAGTTCGGCATCGCCGATTTCCACGGCCAGGTCGCCACGGGCCACCATCACCGCATCGCTGGCGCGGATCAGGCCGTCGAGGGCCTCGTCGTCGGCCACCGCTTCGGCGCGTTCGATCTTGGCCACCAGCCAGGCAGTGCCGCCGGCTTCGGTGAGCAGGCGGCGGGCGTACTCCATGTCGGCCGCATCGCGCGGGAAGGACACGGCCAGGTAGTCCAGCTCCATTTCCGCGGCGACCTTGATGTCGGCCTTGTCCTTGTCGGTCAGCGCCGGTGCGGTCAGGCCGCCGCCGCGGCGGTTGATGCCCTTGTTGTCCGACAGCGGGCCGCCGATCACGACGCGGCAGTGCAGCTCGTCCGCGCCCTTGAGTTCGACGCGCATGACCACGCGACCATCGTCCAGCAGCAGTTCGTCACCGACATCGCAGTCCTGGATCAGCGCCGGGTAGTCGATACCCACCACCTCCTGGTTGCCCGCCGTGCGCGAGTGGCTGGAGGAGAGGCGGAACATGTCGCCTTCCTTGAGCTCGATGCGCTTGTTCTCGAACTTGGCGATGCGGATCTTCGGGCCCTGCAGGTCACCGAGCAGCGCGACGTGGCGGCCGTGCTTGGCGGCCAGCTCGCGGACCAGGGCGGCGCGCGCCTTGTGGTCATCGGGGGTGCCGTGGGAGAAGTTCAGGCGGGCCACGTCCAGGCCGGCGAGGATCAGTTGTTCCAGCACTTCCGGCGAACTGCTGGCCGGGCCCAGGGTGGCGACGATTTTGGTGCGGCGAAAGGTCATGCACGAACTCCCTAGTCAACGATTGCCGGGGAGGCTACTACGGCCTTTCGCTGTAGTCATTGTTCCCGTGCACTACCCTTTGCCGTTCGGTTTGATCACCAGCAGATCGCACTCGATGCGTTCCAGCACCCGCTCCGCGGTATGGCCGATGAGCAGGCTGTCCAGATGGCCGCGGGCGATGGCACCCATCAGCAGCAGGTCGATGGCCTGCTCCTGCACGAAGCGCGGGATCACCTCTTCGGCGAAGCCTTCGAGCAGATGGGTCTGCGCCGGGGCGATGGGGTACTGGGCGATGAGCTTGTCGAACGCATCGCGGTGCTCGCGGGCGCACTGGGCCACGTAGTCGTCGTACTCCTGGGCTACCTCGGCATCGAACAGCAGCGAGCGCGGCAGTGGCGCCAGGCTGTGCAGGTAGTGGGGCTGCAGGCCCAGCTGGCGCTGCAGCTCCAGGCTGACGCCGATCAGCTGGTGGTCCAGCGCCGCCGGCTTGTCGGCGCTGTGCAGCGGGTCGAGCGCCGCGCACAGACGCTGGCCACGCCACGGGCCCTCGTGCACCAGCCACAGCGGCACCGGACAGCGGCGGATCAGCTGCCAGCTGGTATCGCTCAGCAGCAGGCGGCGCAGGGCGCTGCTGGGATGGGTCGACTTGAACACCACGTCGGGCTGCAGCACGGCGATGCGGGCGAGCACTTCCTCATGGCGGCGCTTGCCCCAGCGTACTTCCACTTCGATATCGAGGCCGGCCTCGCGCAGATCGGCGACCCTGGCAGTCAGCTCTGCGTGGCGCTCCTCGCGCATGGCATCGCGTGCGCGGGCGAGCAGGTGGCTGTCCAGCAGGCCACCTTCGAGGCTGGGGTGGTATTCGACCTGCAGCAGATGCAGCTTCGCGCCGGTTCTGCCGGCCAGCTCGGCGGCGCGCTGCAGGGCGGGTTGGCGGTCATGCTCGGCGTCGATGACGACCAGCAGTCGTTCGAGTTTCATGGCAGTGGCCTCGCCTGGAGGGTGTTCCTGAATTACAGACCAGGACGCGGCCATCGGCATTGATGTGGATCAGCGCTGCGCCGGGTTCAGGGCCAGATCCAGATGGCGGGCGGCCTTGGCGTTGAGCTCGCCGTTGGGGTACTGCACCAGCAGGCGGCGCAGGTAGGCGATGGCCTTGTCGCGATCGGCCCTGGGGTTGTCCGCCGCCATGTGCATCAGGGCCAGCTGATACAGCGCCTTCTCCTTGATGTCGGCGGGCACGTGCGGATCGGCCAGGCCCAGCAGGTAGAGCTGCTCGGCTTCTTCGACCCGGCCCTTGAGCACCGCGCGGCGCGACAGCAGGGTCATGTCCGGGTCGAGGCTGGGCTTGTACAGGTCGAGATTGTCACTCGGCTGCCAGTGCGCCAGCAGCTCGCGCGAGGTCTTGTGGATGGGCTCGTCGCCGCGCTGACGGATCAGCTCGATGCGCGCTTCGGAGCGGCTGGCCGCCTGGGTGGCCGGAAACTCGTTGAGCACCTGGTAGAAGTAGTTGAGCGCCTTGGCGTCGTCGCGCTGCTCGTTGAAGCGGTTCATGTAGATCAGGCCGATCTGGTACAGGGCGATGGCGCGCACTTCGCCGCTCAGCTGGCGGTCGCGGTAACCCTCCAGGTACAGCATCTCGGCCTTGTCGCTATGGGCGTCGCGGATGGCCATGGCGCTGTAGGTGAGCAGGTCGCCTTCGTCCTCGATGGCGGCCGTCATGCGCTTGGTTTTCAACGCCTTGTATTCCACCAGCTCGTTAGTGGTGACCTGGGCGATGAACAGCGGGGTGGTCGGTGCGCAGGCGCCTAGCAGGCTGGCGCCGATGACTAGGGGAAGCAGGCGGGCGAACGGCATGCGGGCTCCTTGGCCGGAACGGGCCAGTGCCGCGCAGTCTAATCAGCGCAGCGGGGCCGCGCCAAGGCGCAAGGGGCAAAACCCAACGGAGGTTTGTCGCTGTTCAGTTTTTCACCTGGCTGTCGATACACTGCTCAGCGGAGGAACTGCCCATGCGAACCCTGATCATCCTGGCCGTGGCACTGGTTGCCACGGGTTGCACCCGTTGGTCGCTCGACCATCATCTGAACAATGCCTATCGCGCCTATGAAGACGGCGATTGCGCGCGCGTCGCCCTGGAGCTGTCGCAGGCCGAGCGCAAGAGCCGCTCGCGCAGCTATCTGCAACCGGAAATCTCGCTGCTGCGCGGCCAGTGCCTGGAGCGCGAGAGCCTGTTCGTCGACGCGGCGCAGACCTATCAGTTCATCATCAGCCGTTACCCGGCCAGCGAATACGCCTACCGCGCCCGTGCCCGTCTGCAGACGCTGGAGCAGCTTGGCCATCATCGTCCGATCGAGCCGGCCAAGGCCAGCCCCGCCGCCTTGTAAGCCACCGGTCAGGGCCGTTTCCCGGGCCTGCGCCGCGGTATAAGCTGACGCTTGTCTCTCACGGAGGATGAACATGCGTGGCCTGTTGCTGATCGCCTGGATGCTGCCGACGCTGGCAGCAGCGGAAATCTATCGCTGGACCGACGAGCAGGGCCGGGTGCATTTCGGCCAGCGCCCGGTGGCCGGGGCCGAGCCGGTCGAGGTGAAGCCCCAGGTGATCGAGCGCGATTCGCACACGCGTGAGCGTGAGGCGCGCAGCCAGC
>NZ_JAODYT010000079.1:0-17628 GCF_029834875.1 Pseudomonas sp. GD04158
TGAACGCGGCGGCCGCCGCGTGCTGGTGGTGGAGGACGAGGTGCGCTTCGCCCGCATCCTCTTCGATCTGGCTCACGAACTGGGTTACGCCTGCCTGGTGGCCACCAGTGCCGACGAGGGGCTGGAGCTGGCTCGTCAGTACCGTCCGGACGCCATTCTGCTGGACATGCGCCTGCCCGACGATTCCGGGCTCGGCGTGCTGCAGCGCCTGAAGGACGACGCGCAGACCCGTCACATCCCGGTTCATGTGGTCTCGGTGGAGGACCACAGCGAGGCGGCCCTGCACCTGGGCGCCGTGGGCTATGCGCTCAAACCCACCAGCCGCGACCAGCTCAAGGAGGTGTTCGGCAAGCTGGAGGCCAAGCTCAATCAGCAGGTCAAGCGCGTGTTGCTGGTCGAGGACGACCCGCTGCAGCGCAACAGCATCGCCCGTCTGATCGGCGACGAGGACATCGAGATCAGCGCTGTGGCCCTGGCCGGCGAAGCGCTGGAGAAGCTGCGCGACACGGTGTTCGACTGCATGATCATCGACCTCAAGTTGCCCGACATGCTCGGCAACGAGCTGCTGCGGCGCATGGCCGAGGAGGACATCTGCTCCTTCCCGCCGGTGATCGTCTACACCGGGCGCAACCTCACCCGCGAAGAAGAGGCCGAGCTGCTGCGCTATTCGCGCTCGATCATCATCAAGGGCGCGCGCTCGCCGGAGCGTCTGCTGGACGAAGTCACCCTGTTCCTGCACAAGGTCGAGTCGTCGCTGTCCAGCGAGCATCAGCGCATGCTCAAGACCGCGCGCAGCCGGGAAAAACTGTTCGAAGGGCGCCGCCTGCTGCTGGTGGATGACGACGTACGCAACATCTTCGCCCTGTCCAGTGCGCTGGAACAGAAGGGGGCGGCGGTGGAGGTGGCCCGCAACGGCTTCGAGGCGCTGGCCAAGCTGGACGAGCACGACGACATCGATCTGGTGCTGATGGACGTGATGATGCCGGAGATGGATGGTTATGAGGCCACCCGCAAGATTCGCCAGCAGCCGCGCTGGAACAACCTGCCGATCATCGCGGTGACGGCCAAGGCGATGAAGGACGACCAGGAGCGCTGCCGCGAGGCCGGCGCCAACGACTACCTGGCCAAGCCCATCGACCTGGATCGCCTGTTCTCCCTGATCCGCGTGTGGATGCCCAAGCTGGAGCGTCTCTGATGCCTGACGAGATCGAGCTGCGCCTGCTGATCGAAGCGATCTACCTGCGCTACAGCTACGACTTTCGCGACTACTCCAAGGCATCGCTCAAGCGCCGCGTGCGGCAGGCGCAGGTGCAGCTGGACTGCCCGACCATCTCGGCCCTGCAGGAGCGCATCCTGCACGAGCCGCAGGTGTTCATGCAGCTGCTGCAGTACCTCACCATCCCGGTCAGCGAAATGTTCCGCGACCCCGGCTACTTCCTGGCGCTGCGCCAGCAGGTGGTGCCGCTGCTGCACACCTATCCTTCCCTGAAGGTCTGGGTGGCCGGCTGCAGCACCGGCGAAGAGGTGTATTCCCTGGCTATCCTGCTGCGTGAGGAAGGCCTGCTGGAGCGCACCATGATCTATGCCACGGACATCAACCCGCATTCGCTGGAGAAGGCCGAGCAGGGCATCTTCGCCCTCGACAACCTGCGCACCTACACCCAGAACTACCAGCTGTCCGGCGGCAAGCGCGCCTTCTCCGACTACTACTCGGCGGCCTACGACCGGGTGCTGTTCGACAAGTCGCTGCGGGCCAACGTGACCTTCGCCGATCACAGCCTGGCCACCGACAGCGTGTTTGCCGAGACCCACCTGGTGTCCTGCCGCAACGTGCTGATCTACTTCAACCGTGACCTGCAGGACCGTGCCCTCGGGCTGTTTCACGACTCGCTGTGCCATCGCGGCTTCCTCGGCCTGGGCAGCAAGGAAAGCCTGGATTTCTCCGCCTATGCCAACCAGTTCGAGGCGTTGGCGCGGCCCGAGCGGATCTTTCGCAAGCGATGAACGAGCAGAGGATCATGCTGCGTGGCCGCCCCCGCGTGCCCCTGCAGGCACTGCTGCTGGGCGCCTCCGCCGGCGGCGTGGAGGCGCTGCTGCAGCTGCTCGTCGATCTGCCGCCGAGCTACCGCCTGCCGGTGGTGTGCCTGCTGCATCAGCCCGATCGCAACGACAGCCTGCTCGCCGACCTGTTCGCTCGGCGCCTGCAGCTGCAGGTCAAGGAGGCCGCGGACAAGGAATACCTGCGCGGCGGCGTGGTCTACGTGGCGCCGGCCGGCTATCACCTGTCCATCGAGGCGGATCGCAGCTTTTCCCTCAGTCGCGAGGAGCCGCGGCATTTCTCGCGGCCGTCGATCGACATTCTGTTCGAGTCCGCTGCCGACGCCTACGGTGCGCGGCTGGCTGCCGCCCTGCTCACCGGAGCCAACGAGGACGGCGCGGCCGGCCTGCTGGCGATCCAGCGGGCCGGCGGCCTGACCTTGGTACAGGACCCCGCCGACGCCCAGGTCCCGACCATGCCGGAGGCGGCGCTGGCGCTGCTGCAACCGGATTTTCTCCTGCCCCTCACCGCCATGCGACTGCTGCTGGCCGAACTGGATGCCCCGCCATGCTAAGGAAGATTGAAGCCAAGGTGCTGATCGTCGACGACCTGCCGGAGAACCTGCTGGCTCTGCGCTCGCTGATCCAGAGCGACGATCGCACGCTGTTCCAGGCCAGTAGCGCCGACGAGGCGCTGTCGCTGATGCTCGAGCATGAATTCGCCCTGGCCATCCTCGATGTGAAGATGCCGGGCATGAACGGTTTCGAACTGGCCGAGCTGATGCGCGGAACGGAGAAGACCCGGCATATCCCGATCATCTTCGTCAGCGCCGTCGGCCGCGACATGGACTATGCCTTCAAGGGCTACGAGAGCGGCGCTGTGGATTTCCTGCACAAGCCGCTATCGCCCTTCGAGGTGCGCAGCAAGGTGTCGATGTTCGTCGAGCTGTACCGTCACCGCAAGGCGCTGAGCCAGCAGCTGGAAGTGCTCGAGGCCGCGCGGCGCGAACAGGAGGCCCTGCTCACCGAGCTGCGCGAGACCCAGGCCGAGTTGCAGAAGGCGGTGCAGATGCGCGACTCGTTCATGTCCATCGCCTCCCACGAGCTGCGTACCCCGCTCAATGGCCTGATCCTCGACGTGCAGCTGCGCAAGCTGCGCCTGGAGCAGGGCCGCACGGATGCCTTCACCCCGGACAAGCTGCACGAGATGATCGCCCGCGACGAGCGACAGATCCGCAGCCTGAGCCGCCTGATCGACGACATGCTGGACGTGTCGCGCATCCGTACCGGCAAGCTTTCGGTGATACCCCAACCGGGAGACCTCGGCGTACTGGCCGGCAACGTCGTGGAGGGTCTGGCCGCGCAGTTCGCCAGTCAGGGCAACCACATCGACCTGCAGGTGGACGGCCCCGCGCCGGTGATGATGGACGAGTTCCGCATCGAGCAGGTGCTGGCCAACCTGCTGACCAACGCCTTGCGCTACGGAGGCGGCAAGCCGGTGCTGGTGCGGGTCAGCAGCGAGGGCGAGACCGTCCGCGCCGAGGTGCGCGACCAGGGCATGGGCATTTCCGAAGCGGACCAGCGGCGGGTGTTCGAGCAGTTCGAGCGGGTCTGCGACGCCGGTGTCGCCCAGGGGCTTGGGCTCGGCCTGTTCATCAGCGAGCAGATCGTGCAGGCCCACGGAGGGCGCATCGAACTGAGCAGCCGCCTGGGTGAGGGCTCCTGCTTCAGCGTCCTGCTACCGCGCCGCGTCTGATCGTGCAAATTGCATGTGTCGCGTTTCATGCATCTTGCAAAGTGCAAGGCAGATGGCTTTTATTTTTAGAATAAGTGCCTGATTTATAAGGATTTTTTGTGTCGTTTCGGATTGGCATGAGCGCTGCAGAAATCAGTCCCGTAAGCCCCGACTGACCTGCTGATGGAGAAGCGCCATGTACCTCGTCCGACTGAGCCTGTTCTGCGTCGCTACATTGCTGGTCAACGGGGCTTACGCCAACGATTTCATCGGTTCGGCCGGCGCCAGTGCCAGGACCGCCGACCTTACCGTTTCCAATGCTCAGTCACGCGAATCCGCTTCTGCCGAGCAGCGCGAGTTGAGTCAATCCAGCGGCTCCCGCCGTGCCCAGGACGATGCCCAGTGGCTGCGCATCTCCGACGAGACCGATACCGCCAACCGCGAACCGCGTCCCGCCGTCAGCACGCCGCGCTGGGTGTTCTGACCGACAAGGAATTGCGCCATGTCCCGAAGTGCCGTCATCCTGCTGATCATGACGCTCCTGAGCCTGGCCAGCCTCTGGCTGATGCCCGGCCTGGGAGAGCCGGTCAGCCTGCTGCTCAAGGGCGCCGCTGCCGTCTTCGGTCTCGGCTTCCTGCTGGCGTTGATGCTGGGTCGCCGCTTCAAGTTCGACCCCGTGCTGCGCTGACCGAACGCCTTGCGCTAGCCGGGCGCTAGACCGGCAGGCTGAAGTAGAAGTTGGCGCCTTCGCGCGGGCGGGAGCGTACGCCCAGCTGCCCGCCAAACAGCTGCACGATCTCCCGTGCCAAGGCCAGCCCCAGCCCGACCCCACCCTTGCGCCGGCCGATCTGCACGAACGGCTCGAAGATGCGCGCCTGCTGTTCGTAGGGAATGCCCTCGCCCTGGTCTTGCACGCTGACGATCACCTGTTCGCCGTGGCGGTGCGCCTGCAGGGTCACGGTGCCGCCCGAGTCGCTGTGGCGCAGCGCGTTGCTGAGCAGGCTGTCGAGCAGGCGGTGTAGCTGGCCCTCATCGAGGCTCAGGCGCGGCAGCGGCTGGTGCAGCTCGCAGGTGATGGTCACGCCGCGCTCGCTTGCTTCGTCGGTGAAGCGCTGGCGCGCCTGCTGGAGCATGACGGCGAGATCGCACGGGACCCGCTGCAGGGTCTGCAGGCCGTTCTGGTAGCGCGAAAAGTTGAGCAGGTCGTCGATCAGCTGCACCAGGCGGCGCATTTCCTCGTCGACGGTGCGCATCAGGTCCTGCTCGCGTCCGCCCGCTGGCACCTGCAGCCGTTCGCGCAGCAGGCTGAAGGCCATGTGCATGCCGGTGATCGGTGTACGCAGCTCATGGGAGGCACGCAGGATGAATTCGCTGCGTACCCGCTCGAAGGCGCGTTGCTCGGTGACGTCACGCAGCACCATCACGGCGCCGACACTGCCGCCCTCGCGAACCTGTACCGGGGTCAGGGCCCAGGCCAGCAGACGAACCTCGCCGTTGCGGTCGATCTGCAGGTCTGCCGGTGGCGCGCGCATCGGCTCGCCGGCCAGCACCTGGCGCAATGCCTCGTCCACGGCGTGGCCGGGCAGCAGCGGGCCGATGGGCTGATCCTGTATGTCCTGCTTCCACGACAGCTGGCTCAGGGCCACGGGATTGGCATGCTCGACGCGGCCCAGGGCATCGAGGATCACCAGGCCGTCGTCGATACTGTCGAGCACCGCCTTCAGACGGCCTTCGCTGTTGAGCAGCTGCTTGAGATTGCTCGAATGGTACTGGCGCAAGGCCTCGGTCATCAGGCCGAAGCGGCGGCTCAACACGGCCAGCTCCACCACTGGTGACACCGGCAATACCACGTCGTACTGGCCTTTGCCGATCTGGTCCGCGGCGCGCGCCAGCAGATCGATGGGGGCGCCGAAACGGCGGGCGATGCCGTTGGCGGTGATGACGCCGATCGCCAGCACGGCCAGGCCCGTCATCACCAGCAGGCCGGCGATCAGCCGGGAGCGCTCGCCGGCCTTGTGCTCGGCGGCGATGACCCAGCTGACGACCCGGTCCTGCTGATCCAGCAGGTGGTTGCGTAGCTTCTGGAAGGCTTCGGTAAAGGGGATGTTGCCAGCCAGGTTGTGCGGCGACTGGCCGGCAGGAGTGGCACTTTCAGCCACCTGTTCCATCTGGCGATGCAGGATCGCGGCCTGCTCGAGGCCCTGCACGTAGTCCGCGCCCAGCTTGGCGCCGAAACCTTCGGCCAGGGTGCTGCGAAAGGCCTGACGGATATTTTCCAGGGCCTCCGGGTTCGGTGTCTGGCCGATCAGCAGGATCAGCTCGTCGCCCAGGTGCTGGCGCAGCTTCTGGCCGATCTGCACGGCGGTGAAGCCGCGCTGGATCAGGTCGCTCTGGCTGCGGGACATCTGCGTGACGCTGAACAGCCCGAGCAGCAGCCCCAGCAGCGCCACGGTGATCAGCGCGGAAATGCTGAGGAACAGACGCGTGCGAAGCTTCATCGACAGCTTCATGGCGATTCCATGGTCAGAGGTTGTACTGCTTGCGTTTGCGATACAGGGTCGAAGTATCGATGCCCAGGGTCCTGGCGGCCATGTCCAGGGTGTTGCTGCTGGCCAGAACGGCAGCGATATGAGCCTTTTCCAACTCCTCGAGGCTCATGGGCGCGCCCACGCGGATGGCGCCGTTGGGCGCATCGCTGCTGCCGCCGAGGCCGAGGTGGGCGACCTCCACGGCCTCCTGCTGGCAGATGATGCTGGCGCGCTCGATGACGTTGCGCAGTTCGCGGATGTTGCCCGGCCAGTGGTAGGACTGCAGGGCGGCGACCGCCTCGGGGCTGAAGCCGCAGGCCGGGCGGCCGTAATCGCTGACGAAGTGGGCGAGAAAGCGCTCGGCCAGGGACATCACGTCTTCATGGCGTTCGCGCAGCGGCGGCAGCTTGAGGGTGATGACGTTGAGGCGATACAGCAGGTCCTCGCGAAAGCGCCCCTCGCGCACCATCTCGTCCAGATCCAGGTTGGTGGCGGCGACGATGCGCACATCGGCGCGGCGGGTGACCGGATCGCCCACGCGTTCGTATTCCTTGTCCTGGATGAAGCGAAGCAGCTTGGGTTGCAGGGCGAGCGGGAAGTCGCCGATCTCGTCAAGGAACAGGGTGCCGCCGTCGGCCTGGCTGACCCGGCCCTGGGTGCTCTCGCTGGCGCCGGTGAAGGAGCCGCGGGCATGGCCGAACAGCTCGCTTTCCATCAGCTCGGCGGTCAGCGACGGGCAGTTGATGGTCACGCAGGTGCGCTTGGCGCGGCGGCTCCAGCCGTGGATGGCGCGGGCCAGTTCGCCCTTGCCGGTGCCGGATTCGCCGAGGATGAGGATGTTGGCATCGGTGGCCGCCACCTGGCGCGCGGTTTCCAGGATCGCCATCATCGTCGGGCTGTGCGAGTCGAGACCGTCCTTGGCCTTGCGCACTTCGCCTTCCAGCGCCTCCAGCCGCGCCGCCAGGGCGCGCACCTCCAGCTGCTTGATGGCGGCGAGGCGCAGCTGGTCCGGCGTGCAGGGCTTGACCAGATAGTCGGCGGCGCCGGCCTGGATCGCGTCGACCGCGGTGTCCACGGCCGAGTGGGCGGTGACGATCACCACGCGCATCCAGGGGGCCTGGATGCGCATCTGCGCCAGCAGGTCGAGGCCATTGTCCTCGCCCAGGCGCAGGTCGAGGAAACACAGGTCGAACACCTGGCGCTGCAACAGCGCTTCGGCCTGCGCCGCGCTGCTGGCGCCGGCGACCTCGTAGCCCTCATCTTCCAGGCAGTAGCGGAAGGTGCGCAGGATTGCCGCCTCGTCGTCCACCAGCAGAATGCGCCCGCTGGTCTGTTCTGACGCTGCCATGTTGTTGCTCCCTGTGACTGGTCGATGGAGGTTAGTCAGGTAAAAGTCGTGCAAGTTGCACGGTAGTATGCCTGCAACCCTGCAACCTGCACGCAGGGGGCGCCTGATAGTGGTTAATAAGTATCTGTTTTAAAAGGATTATTTCTTTTGTCCGGGCTGGCACGGGCCTTGCGAAATTGTTCTCGTGATTCACCCGCGAGGACCCTGTAATGCCGTTTTTGAGAACCCTGATGCTGGCCGGTGGCACTGCGCTGCTGCTGAGTCTGACGCCCCTGGCCAGCCATGCTGCCACGGACGGGCTGACCGAGCAGATCGAGGCCGCACGCCAGGAGGGTTCGATCTGGACGGCCTTCGCCCTGAACCGTCACCTCAACCCCTTCAGGCTCGACGTGGCAGTCGAGAAGGGCCGCGCCACCCTTGATGGTCAAGTCGAAAGCGAGGTGCAGAAGGAGCTGGCCGAGGAGGTGGCGCTGAGCGTGAAGGGGGTGGAGCGCGTGGATAACCGCATCGTGGTCGATGCCGCCACCGCTGAGAACGAGCCGCCGCGGCTGGTGCAGCAGCTGGAGGACGCCAGCCTGGCGGCGACGGTGAAATCCAAGCTGCTGTGGAACAGCAACACCCGTGGCCTGGATATCCAGGTCAAGAGCCAGAACGGCGCCATCACCCTCAGCGGCCACGCGCAGACCCCGGCCGCCAAGGAGTTGGCCGGCCAGCTCGCCGCCAACACCGATGGCGTGCGCGAAGTGTTCAATCACCTGAGCATCAGCACCGCCGACAGCAGCAGTAGCGAGGTGCAGACGGCTGTCGAGGAAGCGCGCGAAGACATCAGCGACAGCTGGATCACCAGCAAGGTCAAGGCCAGCTTCCTGTATAGCCGCAACCTTGATGCGCTGAACATCTCGGTGGACACCGAGGACGGCCTGGTCAGGCTACGCGGTAGCGTGCTGAGCAGTGCCGAGAAACGTCTGGCGGTGGAGATCGCCCGCAATATCCGCGGTGTGCGCGGCGTCGATGCCGACGCCCTGCGCATCAGCAGCTGAACCTGACCGATACCGGCCGACGGAATGGCCGACAACCGCAAGTCCCATAGCCAAGGAGAGATCCCATGAGCAGCAAGACCGCACAACTCAACGAACTGATCGAAATTACCCGCGACGGCAAGCGCTTCTACGAGCATGCCCACGACGAGGTCAAGGACATCCGCCTGCAGGCGCTGTTCCGCGACATGGTGCGGGCCAAGACCGAGGTGATCGACGCCCTGAGCGTCAAGGTGGCCGCCAACCAGGCCGACCCGGCGAGCGGCGGCACCCTGCTGGGCAAGCTGCGCCAGCTCTACGCCGATACCCGCGCCACCCTGTCCAAGGACGAGGACGCCGCCTACGTGGCCCAGCTGGAAGAGGCCGAAGACCGCATCCTGCATGCCTTCGAGGATGCACTGGAGAGCGCCGACCAGGACGTGCGGGTACTGCTGGCGGTGGAGATGCCCAAGGTGCGCGCCTGCCATGACCGCATGCGTGCGCTGAAGCAGAACATGCAGTAACCCCAGTGCGTCATCCGAGCCCCTGCACGCATTGCGTGCGGGGGCTTTTTATGGGGGCTGAGCAGACTGGACTGGCAGATAAGTGTGTGCTTTTGCGCTATTTATATCCGGGCCAAGATCATTGGCGTGTCGATCTCTCGTCTTGGTTTCGCCCCTCACGGGCGACTCACTTTCTTTGCTTGTGCAAAGAAAGTAAGCAAAGAAACACACCCCTACATCCGGCCCCGGCTGCGCCGGGGTTCCCTCGCTCCATCACCACTCCAGGGGCACGACCGGATGCGGCCCACCGACGAAGGGCCATCCCTGGCCCATCACGGCTCTCGCGGCATCCATGCCGCTCAACCCCTTCCATGGTGATTCCACTCGGCCTCCTGAAGGGGACTTGGGGCGTCGTCTGTGAGATCGCGCTTCAAGAGCAAAAGCCAAACGCTACCGACTTTGATCTTCTGGAGATTTCGCAAGCTCGCGACCCGATCCCCTTCAGGAGGCCGAGCGGAGGTGTTGCGTAGGGGGACGAGCCGCAGGGATGCGGCGAGATACCGATGGCGGCCCCGCTTAAAGGGCCAGGGAAGGCCCTTGTAAGCCGGCCCCGGAGCGGCGCCGGAGCGAGGAAACGCAGCGAAGCGGAGTAACAGCCGCAGGCTGGCCCGAAGGGTGAGCGCAGCGAATCAAGGTGTGGCGCCCGTAAGGGGCGCAACCCAAACGCCCAGCGCATGCGGTAGTGGATAGTGCTAAGCCCGTGAGCGATACGTACATAAACTTGCCAGTCCGGTATCACCCACTCTTTTCCCAAACCATCCGAAGCGCTTTCTCTCTGCTGTACCCGAAAGCCGTCGACGTTCATTTAACTGTCACATTCGTTTCATAGAGTGTTCACGAGGCCTGCAGATACTTGGCCCGCTCAACCAACACTATCCTGCTAGGAGCAAGGCATGAAACTGAAGCGTTTGATGGCGGCCCTGACTTTCGCCGCCGCCGGCGTAAGCGCCGTATCTGCTGTAGCCGCCGTCGACCCGGCTCTGCCGAACTACGAAAAGACTTCCGGTGTATCGGGTAACCTGTCCAGCGTCGGCTCCGACTCCCTGGCCAACCTGATGACCCTGTGGGCAGAAGAGTTCAAGAAGAACTACCCCAACGTCAACATCCAGATCCAGGCCGCCGGTTCCTCCACCGCGCCGCCCGCCATGACCGAAGGCACCGCCAACATGGGCCCGATGAGCCGTCCGATGAAGGACAGCGAAATCCAGGCCTTCGAAGAGAAGTACGGCTACAAGCCGACCGCCGTTCCGGTGGCCATCGACGCCCTGGCCGTGTTCGTGCACAAGGACAACCCGATCAAGTCGCTGTCCATCGAGCAGGTCGACGCGATCTTCTCCAGCACCCGCCTGTGCGGTGGCGACAAGGACATCAAGACCTGGGGTGACCTCGGTCTGACCGGCGAGTGGGCCAGCAAGCCGCTGCAGCTGTTCGGCCGCAACTCGGTTTCCGGCACCTACGGCTACTTCAAGGAAGAAGCCCTGTGCAAAGGTGACTTCAAGTCCAACGTCAACGAGCAGCCGGGTTCGGCTTCCGTGGTGCAGTCGATCTCCAGCACCCTGAACGCCATCGGTTACTCGGGCATCGGCTACAAGACCTCCAGCGTGCGCGCCGTTCCGCTGTCGAAGAAAGGCGGCGAAGCCTTCGAAGCTTCCGAAGAGAACGCCCTGGCTGGCAAGTTCCCGCTGGCTCGCTTCTTCTACGTCTACGTCAACAAGGCGCCGAACCAGCCGCTGAGCCCGCTGGACGCCGAGTTCGTCAAGCTGATGCTGTCCAAGCAAGGCCAGGAAGTGGTGATGAAGGATGGTTACATCCCGCTGCCGTCGAAAGTGGCCGAGAAAGCCCTGAAGGAACTGGGTCTGTAAGCCTGGCCGCGCGCTAGACGCCTTACAGAACGCGACCCGCCCTCTTAGGAGTGGCGGGTTTCGTCATGTCAGCTGACTGTAACTTTTCTGTCATACAAGCCCGCTAGATTGGCAGGCCTGGGCAGCCGCATGCGCTGCACTCGAGCCCGCGCAGAGACTTCTCGCATGAACGACTTGGCAAACGACACCGTGAACCGACCGCAGAACCCCCTGGGGATCGACTTCAACACCCCCGCCCTGCAACGCAAGCGCCGCCTGCGCGCGCTGAAGGATCGCCTGGCGCGCTGGTACGTCTCGATTGGCGGCCTGGCGGTACTCGGTGCCATCACCCTGATCTTCTTCTACCTGGCCCATGTGGTGCTGCCCATGTTCCAGGGCGCCGAAATCGAGGCGCGCAAGGCCCAGCAGCCGGCCTGGCTCGGCCAGGCCGGTGCGCCCCTGCTGCTGGCCATCGAAGAGCAGAACCAGGTGGCCATGCGTCTGGACGACGCCGGCGTGGTGCAGTTCTTCGAGCTGCGCACCGGCGAGCCGCTGCAGCGCCTGCAACTGCCGTTGCCGGAAGGCGTCAGCGTCGCCTCGGTAGCGCAGGATCAGCCGGGCAGCCGGCGCGCCGTGCTCGGCCTGTCCAACGGCCAGGTGCTGATCGTTCAGCACAACTACAAGGTCAGCTATCCGGACAACGTCCGCGTCATCACCCCGCAGATCGACTACCCCTACGGCGAGACGCCCATCGAGCTGGACCCGCAGGGTCGCCCGCTCGAGCACGTGGCGTTGAACCTCAACAGCGGCACCCTGATGCTGGCCGGTGCCACTGGCAGTGAGCTGCACCTGATCAGCATCGGGCGCGAGGAAAATCTGTTCACCGGCGAGGTGAGCCTGAGCGAGGAGCGCATCGGCCTGCCGCAGATCGGCGAGCCGATCACCCAGCTGATCCTCGACCCGCGGCAGATGTGGCTGTACGTGTTCAACGGCGACTCCACCGCCGATGTCTTCGATCTGCGCAAGCGCAGCCTCAACGGCCGCTACGACCTGCTCAAGGACGCCTCCAATCGCGTCACCAGCGCCAAGGCGCTGCTGGGCGGCATCTCGATCATGATCGGTGACGCCAAGGGCGGCATCCAGCAGTGGTTCATGGTGCGCGATGGCGACGGCAAGTCCACCTTCCAGCCGATCCGCAGCTTCCAGCTGGGCACCAGCGCCATCACCCAGATCCTCCCCGAGGAGCGCCGCAAGGGCTTCATGGCGCTGGACGAGAGCGGTCGCCTGGGCATCTTCCACAGCACCGCGCACCGCACCCTGCTCAAGGAGCAGGTCGCCGAAGGTCGCGGTATTGCCGCCCTGTCGCCGCGCGCCAGCCGCGTGCTGGTGGAGTCGGACGGCAAGCTGCAGCGCTTCGTGGTCGACAACCCGCACCCGGAAGTGTCCTGGAGCGCGCTGTGGGGCAAGGTCTGGTACGAGAGCTACCCGGAGCCGGACTACGTCTGGCAGTCCACCTCGGCCAACACCGATTTCGAGGCCAAGCTGAGCCTCTCGCCGCTGGCCTTCGGTACTCTCAAGGCCGCCTTCTACGCCATGCTTCTGGCCGCGCCCCTGGCGGTGGCCGCGGCAATCTACACCGCCTACTTCATGGCGCCGCGCATGCGCACCAAGGTCAAGCCGGTGATCGAGCTGATGGAGGCGCTGCCGACGGTGATCCTCGGTTTCTTCGCCGGCCTGTTCCTCGCGCCGTTCCTGGAGAACCACCTGCCCGGCATATTCAGCCTGCTGCTGTTGACCCCGGTGGGGATCCTCGCCGCCGGTTACCTGTGGACCAAGATGCCCGAGTCGGTCCGCCACCGCGTGCCGGACGGTTGGGAAGCCGCGCTGCTGATCCCGGTGGTGATCGCCGTGGGCTGGTTCTCGCTGTCGATCAGCGGCCACCTGGAGAACTGGTTCTTCGACGGCAACATGCGCCTGTGGCTGTCCAACGACCTGGGCATTCCCTTCGACCAGCGCAACGCCCTGGTGGTGGGTCTGGCCATGGGTTTCGCGGTGATCCCGAACATCTACTCGATCGCCGAAGACGCCGTGTTCAGCGTGCCCAAGAGCCTGACCTTCGGTTCTCTGGCCCTCGGCGCCACGCCCTGGCAGACCCTGACCCGCGTGGTGATCCTCACCGCCAGCCCGGGCATCTTCTCGGCGCTGATGATCGGCATGGGCCGCGCCGTGGGCGAGACCATGATCGTGCTGATGGCCACCGGCAACACGCCGATCATGGACATCAACATCTTCGAAGGCATGCGCACCCTGGCTGCCAACGTCGCGGTGGAAATGCCCGAGTCGGAAGTCGGCGGCACCCACTATCGCGTGCTGTTCCTCGCCGCGCTGGTACTGCTGCTGTTCACCTTCGTGATGAACACCCTGGCCGAGCTGATTCGTCAGCGCCTGCGCACCAAGTATTCGTCGCTCTAAGGTTTTGGAAGGTATATGTCCGTGAAACAGAACAACCTGAAATCCTGGTACAAGAGCGGCGCCCCGGGCGTGTGGATGAGCGGTGGCGCGGTGGCCATCGCCATCATCATGACCCTCGGTCTGCTGGCGGTGATCGCCACCCGCGGTCTGGGCCATTTCTGGCCGGCCGATATCCTCGAAGCCGACTACCAGGTGCCTGGTCAGGAAGCGCGGGTGATGCTCGGTGAGGTGGTGCAGGTCGAGGAAGTGCCGCGCGCCCGTCTGGCCGCCGCCGGTCTGCCGGTGGCCGAAGAGGGCGGCGAGTTCATGACCCGCGAGCTGCTCAAGGTGGGCAACCGCGAACTGTTCGGCGCCGATTTCACCTGGGTGGTCGGCGAGTGGCTGAGCAACCCGCGCAAGCCGGCCGGCATCACCGTGCTGGAACGCCGCGAATGGGGCAACTTCTACGGCAACCTGATCAACGTCAAGGAAGGCGGACAGGTCGTCGCCGAGGGCGATGCTGCCTGGTCCGAACTGCAGCAGCGTCTGGATCGCGTCGACGCGCTGCATGCCCAACTGGTGCGCCTGGAGAAGAAGGACATCGGCCGCATCAACCACGGTCTCGAGCGCATTCGTCTGGAAGGCCGCAAGCTGCAGCTGCAGGGCAAGCTGGACGCCGACGCGCAGGCCGCCCTGGATGCGCGCCGCGACGCGCTGAATGCCGACTACAAGGTGCTCGAAGAGCAGATGGTCGCGCTGGTTCAGCAGATCAACCGCGACAGCGTGACCCTGAGCGCCAGCGATGGTCGGCAGACCGAGATCGCCCTGGGCAAGGTGGTACGGGCCTTCCGCCCGAACGCCATGAGCACCCTCGACAAGTTCGGCTTCTACGCCATGAAGCTGTGGGAGTTCGTCAGCGACGAGCCGCGTGAGGCCAACACCGAAGGCGGGATCTTCCCGGCCATCTTCGGCACCGTGCTGATGGTGATGCTGATGGCGGTGATCGTCACCCCGTTCGGCGTGATCGCCGCGGTGTATCTGCGCGAGTACGCGCATCAGGGTGCGCTGACCCGGGTGATCCGTATCGCGGTGAACAACCTCGCCGGCGTGCCCTCGATCGTCTACGGCGTGTTCGGCCTGGGCTTCTTCGTCTATGTGCTGGGCGGCAATATCGACCGGCTGTTCTTCCCCGAATCGGCCCCGGCGCCGACCTTCGGCACACCGGGCCTGATGTGGGCCTCGCTAACCCTGGCGATCCTCACCCTGCCGGTGGTCATCGTCGCCACCGAGGAAGGTCTGGCGCGTATCCCGCGTGCGGTGCGCGAAGGCTCGCTGGCCCTCGGTGCGACCAAGGCCGAGACGCTGTGGAAGGTGGTGATCCCGATGGCCAGCCCGGCGATGATGACCGGCCTGATTCTCGCCGTGGCACGTGCCGCCGGCGAGGTGGCACCGCTGATGCTGGTGGGCGTGGTCAAGCTGGCGCCGAGCCTGCCGCTCAACGGCAACTACCCCTATCTGCACCTGGATCAGAAGATCATGCACCTGGGCTTCCACATCTACGACGTCGGCTTCCAGAGCCCCAACGTCGAGGCCGCGCGCCCGCTGGTGTACGCCACGGCACTGCTGCTGGTGATCGTCATCGCCCTGCTCAACCTGACCGCGGTCTATATCCGTAACCACCTGCGCGAGAAGTACAAGGCGCTGGATCACTAACGCAGCTACGAGCCGCGTACCGCCGGTGCGCAGCTTGCAGCTTGTAGCTACGAACGGAGTGAGTTTATGCAACACGAAACCCATACCCACGGTATCGACCTGGCCGCCCTCGGCCGCGACAAGCAGAGCCTGAGCCTGGCCAACGAGACCACGGCTATCCAGGTGCCGGGCCTGAACCTGTACTACGGCCAGAAGCAGGCGCTGTTCGACGTCAAGATGGACATCCCCAAGCAGCGCGTGACCGCCTTCATCGGCCCGTCCGGCTGCGGCAAGTCGACACTGCTGCGCACCTTCAACCGCATGAACGACCTGGTCGACGGTTGCCGTGTGGAAGGCGAGATCAACATCGACGGGCGCAACATCTACCGCAAGGGCGAGGACGTGGCCGAGCTGCGTCGTCGCGTCGGCATGGTGTTCCAGAAGCCCAACCCCTTCCCCAAGAGCATCTACGAGAACGTGGTGTACGGCCTGCGCATCCAGGGCATCAACAGCAAGCGCGTGCTCGACGAGGCCGTGGAGTGGGCGCTGAAGAGCGCGGCGCTGTGGGACGAGGTCAAGGACCGTCTGCATGACTCGGCCCTCGGCCTGTCCGGCGGTCAGCAGCAGCGTCTGGTGATCGCCCGCACCGTGGCCGTGCAGCCGGAAGTGTTGCTGCTCGACGAACCCTGCTCGGCGCTCGACCCGATCTCCACGCTGAAGGTCGAAGAGCTGATCTACGAGCTCAAGAGCAAGTACACCATCGTCATCGTCACCCACAACATGCAGCAGGCGGCGCGCGTCTCCGACTACACCGCGTTCATGTACATGGGCAAGCTGATCGAGTTCGGCGACACCGATACCCTGTTCACCAACCCGGCCAAGAAGCAGACTGAAGACTACATCACCGGTCGTTACGGCTGATGGCCATGTCAGAGGGCGCTGGACTGCGTCGGCGGAACCGGTACTGTCTGCGTTCCGCCTCCTTGCCCAGCACCCTCTGCCAAAGCCCATCCCTTAACAACCAGTAGGGTGCGCCGTGCGCACCATGGCCATCCAAGCCGGCAGCTTTCGCGGAGCGAAACATGATCAACAAAGACAACCTTACCCAGCACATCTCCCAGCAGTTCAACGCCGAGCTGGAAGAAGTGCGCAGCCACCTGCTGGCCATGGGCGGCCTGGTGGAGAAGCAGGTCAACGACGCCGTCACCGCGCTGATCGAGGCCGACTCCGGCCTGGCCCAGCAGGTGCGCGAGATCGACGACCAGATCAACCAGATGGAGCGCAACATCGACGAGGAATGCGTGCGCATCCTCGCCCGCCGCCAGCCGGCGGCCTCCGACCTGCGCCTGATCATCAGCATCTCCAAGTCGGTGATCGACCTGGAGCGCATCGGGGACGAGTCGACCAAGATCGCCAAGCGCGCCATCCAGCTGTGTGAAGAAGGCGAGTCGCCGCGTGGCTATGTCGAGGTGCGTCACATCGGCGACCAGGTACGCCGGATGGTGCAGGAGGCGCTGGATGCCTTCGCCCGTTTCGATGCCGACCTGGCGCTGTCGGTGGCGCAGTACGACAAGACCGTCGACCGCGAGTACAAGACCGCCCTGCGCGAGCTGGTCACCTACATGATGGAAGATCCGCGTTCGATCTCCCGCGTGCTCAACGTGATCTGGGCGCTGCGCTCGCTGGAACGCATCGGCGACCACGCGCGCAACATCGCCGAACTGGTGATCTACCTGGTGCGCGGCACCGACGTGCGCCACATCGGCCTGACGCGCATGCGCGAAGAGGTCGAGGGCAAGCCCGAGGCCTGATCGCCGCGGCTTTCGCACGGCCCGGGACATGCCGGGCCGTTTCCTTTGCGCGATTTGTTGCGCGTCCGGCGTTTTCCGTTGGCCTTAGGCCACTGGCCATGACTATGCTTATTGCCATTCGTACAGGAGTGGCCGATGAGCAAAGTCAGTGTGCTGGTGGTGGATGACGCGACCTTTATCCGTGATCTGGTCAAGAAAGGGCTGCGCGATCACTTTCCCGGCGTACAGATCGACGAGGCAGTCAACGGGCGCAAGGCCCAGCAGCTGCTGGGTCGGCAGGATGTCGACCTGATTCTCTGCGACTGGGAAATGCCGGAGATGTCCGGCCTCGAGCTGCTGACCTGGTGCCGCGAGCAGGAGCGCCTGAAAACCACGCCCTTCATCATGGTCACCAGCCGTGGCGACAAGGAAAACGTGGTGCAGGCGATCCAGGCCGGCGTTTCCGACTACATCGGCAAGCCGTTCTCCAACGAGCAGCTGGTGACCAAGGTGAAGAAGGCGCTGAGCCGCGCCGGCAAGCTGCAGGCGCTGGCTGCCAGTGCGCCGCCGAAGATGCTCAGCAGCGGCGGTTTCGCCAACGACTCGCTGGCCGCGCTGACCGGCGGC